>JASHUF010000507.1 GCA_030040175.1 Acidobacteriaceae bacterium | reverse complement strand
ATGAGGCGCGTGATCCGGTTCCGGTAGCGGTTCAGGCTCACCATCCGCGGCCCCACCAGCACGGCGATCAGCAGCACCACCGCTGCCAGCGCAAACCACCGCCGCCTGCGGTGTCTCGTCCCACGGCGCCCCGCCCCGGCGTGCCCGGTTTCGACATCCTCCGTCATCGCCTTCTTGCGTTCTTCCCGCCCTACCGGATTCGGTGGAAGGTCCGGCTCCAGCGCGTGTCGCTGAAGAAGTGCAGCGCCACATGCGCCATCCACCCTAGCCGGTCGCCCAGCCCGGTCTTCTCCAGTTCGTCCTCGGTGGCCTGGAACGACCAGTAATTGAACAGCGGCCGTCCCACGATGTTCGCCCTGGGGACGAATCCCCAGTAGCGCGAGTCCAGGCTGTCGTGCCGGTTGTCGCCCATCATGAAATACATCCCCGGCGGCACCACCAGATCGCCGTCCACGATATGGCTGGGCGCCTCCAAAGCCCAGCTTTCCGTCGCGCCGCCGCTCGGGGCGAGAGCAGGCGGAATGGACGGGAATTCGTCCAGGTATTGCTCGTCGATGATGTTCTCGGGATCGTTCGACGCGCCTTGGGGAGGCGGCTGCGCCACGCCGTTGAGGATGACAATCCCGTTATGCAGATGGATGTGATCGCCGGGCACGCCGATCAGCCGTTTGACCAGGAAAAAATATTGCGGCTTGCCCTCCGCGTCCGGCTGCGGCTCCGGCGACGGCTTGATGAACACCACCACGTCGCCGCGATGCGGCTCGCGGTACTTCATCAGCGGCATCCACTTGGCCGGCGGAGCCAGGTTGATGCGGTCCACCACCAGGTGGTCGCCCACCAGCAGCGTCTTCTCCATCGAACCGGAGGGAATGACAAAATTCTGGGCCAGAAAGTAAAGGATGAAAAGGCCCACCACCAGCACCCCGCAGATGCTGGCGACCGCCTCGAACGGCGTCTCGTCGGCCTTCTCTTCCGCGCCGTGCGGAGTCTTTTCCCGCGAAGTCTTTTCCGTCGCGCTCCGCACCGTCTCCATGCGGGCCGGCTCCTTGACTGCTGGCGCCTTTTTCGTTGTCATTCTGTCGCTCGTCTGCGGCAATCGCCCCGCTCAGGTTTCCGCGCCGGGCGAGATCCGTGCCCGGCGGTCAATGCACCACGCGAAAGATGCGGCTCCAGCGCGCAAACCCCGCCACCCGCGCCGGAAGATCCCTCTGCTGTCCGAGTCTATCATCCGCGGCCTGTTCGATATCAGTGTGCGAGGGCTGGCGCACGGAGAAGTAGATCACCAGCGGCCGCGCCACAATCGCCTGCCGCGGCACAAATCCCCAGTAGCGCGAATCGCTCGAGTGGTTGCGGTTGTCGCCGAGCACGAAATACTCGCCCTCCGGCACCACCAGCTCCCCGTTTTCGGTCAGGCTCCCCATCTGGCGCCACCACTCGGGATCCACCTGCGGATCGCTGTAGGTTTTGGGCGGAAAGTTGTCGCGAAAGGGGCTCGGCGGCGCCGGCTCGAAGGCCGCATACGGCTCGTCCAGCGGGGCGTCGTTCACAAACACCTTCCCCTCCTCGATGCGCACCCGGTCGCCGGGCAACCCCACCACGCGCTTGATCAGCAGCGGCGGATGGGGATGATGAAACACCACAATATCGCCGCGCTCCACCGGCCGGTAGGGCAGCAGCCAGCGCGCGAGCCTTCCCGCCGGCGCGTAGACCTGTTTGTTGAAGAGCAGGAAATCGCCCACCAGCAGCGTGCGCTCCATGCTTTCTGAGGGAATGAGCAGCGGCTGCAGCACAAACGCCAGGACAAAGAGCGCCGCCACCGTGGTGCGCAGCAGCGAAGCCAGCGCCTCGGGAAACGTGGGCAGATGCGCACGCAGGCGCTTCCAGCCGTGCCGAGGTTGGGCGGGATTCTCCCCGGCGGGAATCGATCCTGCCGGATTCGTCTCCTGCGGAATCGATGGGGCCGGGTTCATTGCGGCGCGTGTTCCTCCGCGCGCGGCTCAGCCCTCGTGTCCGGCTCGGCCGCCGCCCCCGCTTCGGCCGCCAACTGCTCCAGCGCCCTTCGCGCCGCGTCCTGCTCGGCGTGTTTTTTCGTGCTGCCCTGCCCGCGCGCCAGCGGCTCAGCCGGCTCGCCGGCCCGCGTCTGAATGCGCACCTCCACCAGAAACCGCTTCCTGTGGTCGGGGCCGGTCTCGCTCTTTACGCGGTACACCGGAGCGCCCGCATGCGCCGCCTGCAGCCGCTCCTGCAGCGCCGATTTGTAATTGCCCAGCGCCGCGCCGGAGCGCAGCTCTCGGGCGAGTTGCGCGGCCGCTTCGCCCATCACCCGCTGCTCCACAAACGCGCGCACCGGGTCGAGGCCGCCGTCCAGAAACACCGCCCCCACGACTGCCTCCATCGTGTTCGAGAGCACGGTGCTCTTCAGGCGCAGGCCGCTGCGCTCCTCGCCGCGGCTCAGCCGTAAATGCCGCCACAGTTCGATCCCCTTGGCCACGTCCGCCATGTACTGCCGGCTCACCAGTTGCGCCCGCACCCGCGTCAGTTCGCCCTCCTGCCACTCCGGATGCGCCGTGAACAAACCCTCCGCCACCACCAGGTTCAGCACCGCGTCGCCCAGAAACTCGAGGCGCTCGTTGTCGCCCAAAGCCTGCGCTTCCTCCGTCCCCGCCTGCTGCGTTCTCTGTCGCGCCAGCGAGCGGTGCGTCAGCGCGCGCTCGAGCAGCTCCGGACGCGCGAAGGCGTATCCCAGCGCCGCTTCGAGTTCCTTCCGGTCTGCTTCCACCTGGGCCATGAGCACCGCCGTTATCCCGAGCGCCCAACCAAGTTGTCATCCTGAGCGAAGTCCGCCGCGTATTTTGCGGCGGATGAAGCCGAAGGATATGCGGTTACTCCCTTTGCCCTTTGGCATCGCAGCTCCCGCTACTGCTGCGGCTTCTGCGTCTTGTCCTGTCCCGCGCTGCCGCCGGCCGCCTGCCCGCTCGCCGAACCCGCATCCGTACCCGTCGTCGAGGCGTCGCCCGCGTCGTCGCAGTCGTGCTCGTGCCCAGGAACCGCGTAAGCCGCCTTCATTCCCCGCTCCGCGGCCAGCCGCGTATCCTGCTGCCAGTCACGCACCGCCAGCGCTTCCTTGTATTCCGCGAGTGCCTCGTCGCGTTTGCACTCGAGGTCGAGCATCCGTCCCAGATAAATGTGCGACCACGCCAGATATCTTTGCTGCTTGCTCATCGCCAGCGTCTTCTGGAAATCGTCGATCGCCTGCTCCGGATGGCCGGTCATCAGGTCCACACGCGCCAGGATGAAATGCGCCCGCGCGCTGTCGGCCACCGACTGCACTGAGTCCGTCTCGCCCGCGAGCACCTTCTCCGCCAGCGCGCTCGCGCCCTTCACGTCGCCCGTCGAAAGCTGCGCCTCGGCCAGGTCGAGCCCCGTAAGCTTGCGCGGCTGGTACCGCTGCAGCACGTCCTCATCGGCCTCCTTGTCGAATACGGTGTTCCGCGCGCGATGTACCTGCTGGTCCACATCCATGCTGTAGACCATTTCGCCGATGTCATCCTTCAAACTTGCCGGATCCTTCTCGAACAGGAGCATCTGCTCGTAGAAATACTGCGTCAGCACGTAGCCCTGGTTCATGTCGTGCTGTACCGCGGCCAGCCGCGCCGCTTCCGCCTTGTCCAGCGACATCTGCCGTTCATGCTGGTATTTCGGCAGTTGCGATCGGTCCACGTTGGCGGGAATCTTGTAAATCGGCACTCCTGTATCCATGGTCCGCGCCTCGATCCCCTTGATCAGGCACTCGATCGTCAGCGGCAGCGTGTCGGAGCGGTAGCGGTAGGGCAGCGGCGCATCGCGAATCTCCTTGAGGACCGGCTGCGTGCGGTCGATCGCGTTCGACCGCGCCAGGAGCAGGGGATCGATGACGTAATGCAGGTAGGTGTGCCGCACCGCGGTCATGGGAATCTTTCCCGCCACCGGCGAAACCACCACCACGTAATCTGTTCCGTAGATGCGCGCGTTCACCACGCTGGGCGAAAACATGGGCTCGATCACCACGATGAACCGCCGGCCTTCGCTCGTCGAAGCCGGCATCTTCAGATACAGATTCGTGTTCACGATCATCTGCGAAAGCGGATCGTGCACCTGGTCGGCGAACTGGTCGTAGAGCAGGTGCACCGTCAGCCAGATGCCGTGCAGGTCGGCCGCTTCTGCGAACGCCTTCAGCAGCGGAACCACATCGGCCACCTGCGTCGCATCGGGCGGCATCTCGCTCAGCTCCACCGTGGTCTCCATCTCCGGCGGCGGGGTCATGTAAAGCGAGAGGGAAATGTACTGCGAGATGTCCAGTTCGCTCCCGGTCAGCCGGTGCTGGGCCACGTAAAGGCACAGCGCGTCGCGCCTGGTCCGCGCCTCCTCGCTGGCGGCGAGCGCCTGGTTCATCTCCTCGCGCACGCGTTTGCGCACCGGCGCGCCCTCGTCGACGCCCTCGTCGTAGCCGCAGGCGTTCAGCGCCGCGGCCATGATGAAGACCGGCTCCGAGCTGATCAGGGAGATGGTCGGGCCCGCCGGATCGATCAGCGGCGCCTTTTCCCGCGCGTACAGCTGTCCTGACGCGAGAGGCTCGTTGCTCGAGGAACTGCTCGATGAATCGTTCCCGGATTGCGCGCCCGCCTGCGCCCCGCAGCCAAGAACTACGGCCGCCATCAGCGCCAGCAGACGAAACCGACCGCTCGTCATCAAGAAAACCCTGCTGCCAGTCTAGTTAGACGTGCACGCAGGGTCAAACGGAAGAACCGGGAAGGGAGCAGCCGGTAGGGAACAGGAACGCCGCGCGGGCCCTCGAAAGACCTCGGATTCCAAAGCGGAAACAGGGATCGATCCGACCGCAACCCTCTCCTCAAGAATCCCTGATCCCTGTCTTTTCACCCCCGCACCGAAACGCCGGAGAATGACAGCACCGCCAGCCCGCGCACCGGCTGGCCGAAGAACCGCGCCGGCTCGAACTTGCTGAACAGCAGCAGATTTTCCACCTGCGACCGCGTGGCCGCATCCGTCGGCCCGGAGACGATGCGGTAGTCGTACACGTCCCCGTCGTCGTTGATGTAGGCTTCCACCACCACCGGGCTCGCAATCGCGCTGATGTCGTCGCTCTCGGCGCCGCTCGAGAGATAGAGGAACCTGGGCGCCGTCGCCATGCCGATGGGCTCGTCCTTCGTGGCCTGCGCCGCCTCCGGCTGGGCAATCATGCTCACCAGCATAATCACCGTCCCCATCAGCAGCACTGCGCTTGCCAATCCGGCCGAGGCCTGCAACAGGAAAGGGCCCACGGTGTTCTTCCAGATCAGTTCCAGCCGCTCCAGGCGCCGGCGCTGCCTCCGTGCCCGCTCCTGGCTCAGCGCCACGCGAATGCGCAGGAGCAGGTCGTCGGGCTCGGGCACCGGTCCCAGACCGGCCAGCGACGACTGCGTCTTGCGCAGCGTATTCCACTCGCTCGCGCAGGCGCGGCAATCCTCGAGATGGGCGGCGATCTCCCGCATGGCGCGGCCATTCAGCCTGCCGTCGAGATATTCGGTAAATCCTGCTTGCACTGCGTCGCAGCCCCTCATCGCGCCTCCTCTCTCAAAGGCAATCCCCAATCCGCGCAGGCCGCGGGACGTTCGCTTTGCGCCTGCGCCTCGAGCCGGGCTCTCAAATATGCCCGCCCGCGCACCAGCCGCGATTTCACCGTTCCCAGGTTCACGCCCTGCATCTCGGCCACTTCTTCGTACACAAATCCTTCAATGTCGCGCAAAATCAGCGTGGTGCGGAAAGGCTCCGGAACCAGGCTCAACGCCCGCTCCACGCGCTCCCGGTTTTCCTCGTGTAGAGCCGATTCAAACGGCGACTCGCCCGGGTCCACCAGCATTTCCTTCAGGCGCACCGGCATTCCCGATGCGCTCTCGGCCACTTCCTGCTCGATGGGAATCTCGCGTTGCTTGTGCCGCACCCACCAGCGCCTCTGGTTCGAAGCTTCGCGCAGCGCAATCCGGTAAATCCACGTGCGCAGGGAAGACCGCGCGTGAAAGTTGCCCACCCCGCGAAATACTTTCACGAAGACTTCCTGCGTCAGGTCGGCCGCGTCGGCCCGGTCATGCACCGTGCGCGCCAGCAGCGAGAAAATCGGCTGGTGGTACCGCGCCAGCAGCCACGCAAACGCCTCCTCTGAGCCCGCCCGCAGCTCTTCCACCAGAGCCGCCTCATCGGACTGGAGCGTCAACGCGCTGGCTAAGTTTCCCATCGCCAGGTCCGCCTTCCACCGGATTGCCTCCACCTTACCGCAATTCCCCTGCCTTTGACATGCGGTTCGTGCGCAATCCCTCCCGGATGCCTCCTGCCGGTAATCCATCTTCCGGTTACGCGCGC
>JASHUF010000506.1 GCA_030040175.1 Acidobacteriaceae bacterium | reverse complement strand
AGCCGGATGCAGTCAGGGACGCCGATGCCGTCATAGGCGTTGCCGGCGAGGCGCAACCCGGGCAGCGCCGCCGCGCGTGCGCGGATGCGCTCCACGCGCTCCCTGTGGCCGACGGCATATTGCGCCATCGCACGCCGCCAGCGCGTCACCTGCGCGTGTTCGGGCTCGATCTGGGCGTCCAGAATTTTTCGGCCCAAAATCGCGCTCAGCTCGCGGCGCACAATTTGGATCAGCACTGCATCGGATTCTTCGAGCAGTTCTTCGTTGCGCGCGCCGCCCAGAAAGGCGCGCAGCACGGCCTTGCCCGGCGGTGTGCGGCCAAGAAATTTTCTGTGCGCGAAGGTGCAGGCCAGCAGCGCGCGGCCTTCGCTGGCCGGAACCAGGAAGCCGAACCCCTGGGGCAGCGCGCCGAGCTGTTTCTCGCCGTAGACGAGATTCACGGTGATCGAAGAGGAATACGGAATCGCGCCCAGCTCTTCGCCCAGCTCGCGATCGATCGGACCGAGCAGCGCCGCGGCTACCCAAGCCGGCGCAGCCAGAATCACCGCGTCGTAACTGCGCACGCCGCTCGCCGTCTTCAGCAGCCATTGGCTCTCAGAGCACTCGAGCGCGTGCACCGGCGTACCCGGGTGCACCGATCCAGGGTCGAGCTGCGCGGCCAGCGCATCTGCAAGCTGCTGCATGCCGCCGCGCAGCGTGGTGAAGATCCCCTGTCCGGCGCCTTTCGGCGCTTCGCGCCCCTGTGTCCCGGACGAAGATCTTGCGCGCGCCCGCGACGCGCGGTGTGCCGCCAGCATGCCGCGCGTGAGCGATCCGTATTGGCGCTCCATCTCCACCATGCGCGGCAGCACCGTCTGCGCACTCAGTTGCGCGGCATCGCCGCCGTAGATGCCGCTCAGCAGCGGATCGGCGAGCCGGTCGACGGCTTCGGCGCCGAAATGCCGCTCGACGAAGGCCGCCACGGACTCGTCGCCCGCCGCCGGCCGCGGCGGATGCAGCAGCTCGCGCGCCATGCGCAGCTTGGTGCGCAGGCTGAAGAGCCGCGTCGTGGCCGTGGCAAGCAGCCGCGTGGGCACCAGGAACATAAGGCCGTCGGGCAGGGGAATGAGCCGGTTCCTGACCACGATCCACGTGCGGCGCGCCGCGTCGTTCGAGGGGATCAGATCGCCGCCGAGTCCCAGCTCGCGGCAAAGCTCGGCCGCCGCGGTTTTTTCGGTGATGAACGAGTCCGGGCCGCGCTCGAGTACGGCGCCGTCCACAATCTCCGAGGCCAGCGTGCCGCCGAGGTGCGGCAGCGACTCGAACAGAGCGTAAGAAACCGGGGAGCCGGCGCGCCGCGCCTTCGCGAGCTCATAGGCCGCGGCCAGCCCGGCGATGCCGCCCCCGATGATGGCTATGCGCAAACTCGACACCTTTCCAGATTGACACGAATTCGCAGCCCTTTGCCTGCATGTCCGGCGGAAAGCGTTTTCGGTCCTGCTCCGCCACGCGGCAAAATGCCGTACTAATGCGGTTAACAGGCCCTAGTGTGGCGTCCCAGAAGTTCGTGTCATCATGCGAGGTCGAGAAAAGCAGATCCTTCGACTCACCACCCCCAAACTCCGCCCCAAAGAGCAAAGAACGCTCTTTGGGGACCCCGAAAAGCATTTGGGGCCCGGTTCGCTCAGGATGACAGCACGCATTATGGCGCGAACTTCAGATTCAGGACACTAGAGCGTCACCAGCTCCGCGGCGAGCGCCGCCCGCCGCGCAGAAGCCAAGCCATCTTCCCCGCGCGGCGTCCAGTTGCGCGGCTGGTAAATGCAGCAGGGTTCCTGCGCGAGCGGATTGCCGGTGACGGCGAAGGCGCGGGCGCGCGATCCGCCGCAGATCTCCTTGTACTCGCAGACACCGCATTTGCCCTCGAGCCGGGAAGAGTCACGCAGCGCGCGGAAGATGGGCGCATTGCGGTAAATCTCCGCGAGCGGCGTCTCGCGGATGTTGCCCGCCTGGATGGGCAGAAAGCCGCTGGGATACACGCTGCCCACATGGGAGATGAAGAGAAAGCCCTTGCCGTCGTTGACGCGCCGCGTGGCCCAGCTGCGGTTGCGCGTGCCGGCGTCGGCCGTGGGCGCGCCGGGCTCATACGCGGCCGCGACCTCTTGCAGGCGCGCGTTCCCATGCCCGTGGCTCATGCGCCGTTCTTCGAGGTTGTGCTGGAGCAGGTAGCGGCGGTAGTGCATCGCCTCAGTAGTCTTGATTTGAAAATTCACGCGCTGCGAGAGCTCGTAGATCTTCCCGAATACCTGCTCGAATTCTTCGCCGGTGAGCAGGTCGTCCAACTGGCCGCGCCCCACGGGAACCAGGAAGAAGACGTTCCACATCACGATGGCCAGCTTTTCAAACAGCGCGCACAGGTTATCGAGATCGTGGGCGTTGTGCCGGCTGATGGTGGTATGCACCTGGATGGGGATGCCCGCCTCATTGGCCCATTCGATGGCCTGGAGGGTGCGCGCCCAGGTTCCCGGCACGCCGCGGAAGGCGTCGTGAATCTCCGGCGTGGAGCCGTCGAGGGAGATGCCGAGGCGCACCAGTCCCGCGTCCTTGAGCCGGAACACGGCATCACGGGTCAGCATCGGCGTGGCGCTGGGCGTCAGCGCCACGCAGACATCCTGACCGGCAGCGTAGCGAATGAGCCCAAAGATATCCGGGCGCTTGAGCGGGTCGCCTCCGGTCAGCACGAAGATGGGCACATGCAGAACGGCGATCTGGTCGATCAACGCCTTGGCTTCGGCGTTCGTGAGCTGGCCGGGGTGGGCAAGGGGCTGCGCCGCCGCGCGGCAATGTTTGCAGGCCAGGTCGCAGGACTGCGTAACCTCCCAGATGGCCAGAAACGGGAACTCATCATAGTCGATTCCGCCGCCAGCCGGAATGGTGTGCATCGGCTGCATAATAGCCTCTCCGGGCGCGGCCTGTGAGCCGCAACCCGATTCCAGAAGAGCAGCCAGGAACCCTCTCCGGCAGTGATCGGGATCACGTTCGGTCTTCGGCCAAATGAGCTGCCCCGCGCAACTGGACAAATTTCCTGAAATGAGGACAAAATAGGGTACCTGTGGAAGTTTGTGGAAATCCCGGCGCATTCCCCGGCTGCGAGGCGTTGACCGTGCTCCCGAAAGCAGGGCATCGCGTCCTATTTTGAGTGAAGCAGACCCTCCGAGTGAGATAGATCACTAGAAGTTGTGCGGCCAGTCACGGCAAACGGTTCGAGCCGATGGTTATAGTTTGGAACGCACCACAAGGAGTTTCCCATGGCAGTCGAATTCAAGCCGGGCTGGACAAAACCCTCCACTCTTCTCTTTGCCTCTGAGATTCCCGCGAACGAAAAGGCGTTTTCCTTCGCGCTGGCCCAGGCCAAGGAGTTCGGCGCCGATTTCATCCTCTTCCACGTCTATGACACGCTGGTGGTTTCCACGGCGGAGAACTCGGGCGTCCGCTTCTATGATTATGGCGCGGCGGCGCGCACGGAAGAGCATCAACTGGAGCCGCTGGCGGAGCGTGTCCGCGCCGAGGGCCTGCAATGCGAGGTGGTGGTGCGCCCGGGCTTGCCCGCCGATCAGATTCTCGCCTTCAGCCGCGAGCGGGAGATCGATCGCATCGTGATGGGCACGCATTCTCCGGGCCCCATCGGCAAGCTGCTCGTGGGCTCGGTTGCGGAGGCCGTCCTGCGCAGGGCCACCGTCCCCGTTTATATCGTCGGACCGCAGGTGGTCGACGGCGCGTATCGCGGATTTGCTACGCGAACCATCCTTTGCGCCGCAAGCCTGCTTGAGTCCAGCACCATCGTCGCCGGCTTTGCCGCGGAACTGGCCGCCGAGCATCGCGCACGCCTCATCCTACAGCATGTGATTCGCCCCCAGGATCGGGTACAGCTTCTCGCCGGCCGCTCCCTCGATCAATTGGAAGCCGACATGCTCGCGCTCGTTCCCGCGCCCCTGCAGGGCAGAATCTCCATCCAGACCATCGTGGTGCCCGGCGACCCGACCGAGGAGCTGCTGTATCAGAGCCGCGCGCAGCAGGCCGACCTTATCGTGCTGGGCGCGCAGGGCGCCTCGGCCTTTGCCGCAATTACCCGGCACGGTGTGGTCTACAAGGTGCTGGCGCAGGCGCACTGCCCCGTCATCACGCTCTCGCCCGTGGTGCTTGACGAATCGGGATCGAAGGCGGAGAATCTGCGCCCGGCCGAGGAATACATCGCCGGAGTCTTCTAGCTTCGCCGCCTGCGCCGCGCGCGGGTTTCATTGCCTCCACGCGGTTGGTTCCGTCTGCTCCAGGCCAAGCCAGGGACCCGCGCCTGCACGATCGCCCAAAATTCAATCCCGGGTTCAGCAGAGCGCGCGCGAACAGGGTCTTGCATCCTTGGGTACGTCCGGAACCGGCGCGGCTGTTTTCCGCGTTGCCCCTCAAAGGGCAGGGCTGTAATCTCTCCCCTAATGGGGATCACCATCAGCAAACGAAGCAGCGAGATTCCGGACGAGATTTATCAGGCCGTGGTGGAGTTGGGCGGCCGGCCGGAATTTGAAGGGGACTGGCACGTCTCCGTCCTGCCCGCTCCCGACAACGGCGATTGGCAGTTAAGCCTCGCATCGCGCTGGATGCATACGCCGGCCATCGATCTCGCGCCCGAGCATCAGTCGCCCGCCGGCGTGCAGCGCGCGCTCCACTCCATGCTCGAATCGCTCGAAGAAGAATCCTGAACCTGCGTCCACTTGCGCGCATCCTCCTCCGTGTAAGGTAGAGCTGGGAGGAGTGGCCGCCATGGGGCAAAAACTCCGGATCGAATACTTCGTCGAGCCCGACGCCGCGGCTCTTGCCCGGCGGGCGGCGCAGCATTTTGTTGAGGTAACAGCGCAAGCAACCGCTGCGCGCGGCCGCGCCCGCCTCGCCATCAGCGGCGGTTCCACGCCCAAGGCGGCTTTCGAGCTGCTCGCCGACGCACAGGAGCCTCTCCGCTCCGCCATGCCCTGGGACAAGCTCGATCTCTTCTGGGCCGACGAACGCTGCGTTCCGCCTGACCACCCCGACTCCAACTACCGCATGACCCGCGAGGCCATGCTCGACCACGTGCCGCTTGCGCCGGAGCGCATTCATCGCATGGAAGGCGAACTGGCGCCCGACGTTGCCGCCTCCCGCTACGAGTCAGAGCTGCGCACGAGCTTTCGCCTGGAAGGCGCCGAGCTTCCCCGCTTCGATCTCATCGCCCTGGGGATGGGGCCGGACGGCCACACCGCCTCGCTCTTTCCGCACACCGCCGCGCTCCGCGAAACAAGCCGCCTTGTTGTGGCCAATCATGTGCAGAACAAGGACGCCTGGCGCATCACCCTCACCGCGCCGGTCATCAACCGGGGAGCGAGCGTGTTCTTCCTGATTGCCGGCGCGGACAAGGCGCAAATCCTCAGGGAAGTCATGCTCGGCCCGCGCGATCCCGAGCGCCTGCCCAGCCAGCTCATCGCCCCCTCGGGCGGTATACTGACCTTGCTTCTGGACAAGGCTGCGGCCTCGCTGCTGCCCGCCACCGGCGGGAAGGGTATGGGCGCGCTGGAGAGGAAAGGATGATTCTTGCGGGCGATGTGGGCGGCACCAAGGTCAATCTGGCGCTCTACGACTTTACCGACGGCGAGCTGAAGCATACCCGCGCCCAGCAATTCCCGGCGAAGGAATATTCCGGCCTCGAGGAGATCGTCAGGGAATTCATCGTCACGGAAAAAGTCTTCGCCGCCTGCTTCGGCGTGCCCGGCCCGGTGCGGGAGGGCCGCCTGCGCCTGACTAATCTGCCCTGGACGCTCGACAGCCGCGAGCTGGCTGCCAATCTCAAGATCGACTACGTCTTCCTCATCAACGATCTTCAGGCCAACGGCTACGGCATCGCCGAGCTCGGCTCCGACCAGATCTACACCTTGAGCGAAGGCGACGCGCGCCAGATCGGCAACCGCGCGCTCATCTCCGCGGGCACCGGCCTGGGCGAGGCGCTGCTCATCTGGGACGGACGCGACTACGTGCCTTACCCCTCCGAGGGCGGCCACTCCGATTTTGCGCCGCGCAACGACGGCGAGATCGACCTGCTGCGCTTCCTCATGCAGAAGTACAACGGGCGGGTGAGCTTTGAACGCGTGGTCAGCGGCCAGGGGTTGACCAACTGCTACGAGTTCCTGCGCGACGTCCGCGGCATTGAAGAGCCGGCCTCGCTTGCCCAGCGCATGGCCGCGGAAGATCCCAATGCCGTCATCACCGAGCTCGCCCTGGCCGCCAAAAGCGAGATCTGCGAGAAGGCCCTCGATATGTTTGTTTCCGCGTACGGCGCTGAGGCCGGCAATCTGGCGCTCAAGGTGCTCTCCGTCGGCGGTCTCTACGTCGGCGGCGGAATCGCCCCCCGCATCCTCGAGAAGCTGAAAGACGGCACCTTCATGAAAGCCTTCACGGACAAGGGGCGCCTGAGCCAGCTGCTCGTGCACATGCCCGTGCGCATCATTCTCGAGAGCCGCACCGCGCTCATCGGCGCCGCTGCGTATGCGGAGGCCCGCGCCGCGGAGCTCAGCGGCATCTCGCCCCGCGCCGCCAGCGTGAAGTTCTGAGCGACGCGAATCCGGCGCGCTCCCAACGGCACTACAACCTGCCCAGCGCGGAATCCTTCGCGCCGAAAACCTCGTGGACATCGCCGCTGATCCGCTTATATAGGCGTTATTCTGGAGCAGGCCCGGCGCCGGCGGCTCACCGGCGCCGCGCTTCGGGGTTCAACACGTTCTCTGGAAAGAGGCTGAATCGTGTTCCGTCTTCTGGGCCGATGGATCTTTCGCGCCTTTGTCTCCATGGCCGCCTGCTTCGTGGCCACCTACATCGGCGACTGGACCGTCTTTCATCTGCGCGGCTCGCCCACTTCCACCGTCACCGTCAACCGTTACATGGGCATTCCCCTCAAAGGCCAGAAAGAGGAGTACGACTATCTCGGCCCGGTTACGGTTCCCTGCGCGGTCGCGCTCTTTCCGCAGGACGGCCAGGACCCATGCTGGCATCTGCGCAAGCATCCCGATCAGTGGGAAAACCTGTAAATGTGGAACTGTCTCGCGCGTGCGTGCATCCCATGGGTCATGTGACGGCGATCCTACCGTTCGCATGCAATTCCCGGCTACGGCATTTTCTGAGTGACTGTGTCCTTTTCCTTTCCTCGTAAGGTCGCCGCTCCCTGTTGGTCGCGTCGACTCTGCCTTCCGTCTTCGGGATACAGCTACTCAGAAAATGCGTTAGCCTGGTGAAGGTAGAACGCTATGTACACCCGCACGCAAAACGAAAACGGAAGTTGGAACACCCGCTGCCTCGACTGCTTCCTGACCATCGCGTCTTCAGTCGAAAGCGAATCCGCACTGGACGCGATTGAGGCGCGCCACATCTGCCCGGAGAAAGCCCTCTCCTGGCTCGCCGCGCAGGAATACGCTTCTGCGCCAACCGCTGCGCGCACTTAAAGCATTTCTTCTTCTGCTGTACACCGAAGCCACCGAGGTCAAGTGCCGATTTCACCAAGAAATCGGCACCCTGGAAAGGGCCGAAAATGGCGATATCCGAAGGAGAAATGCCTTAGCGCGCGCTTTTCGCTCGCCCTTCGGGCGCGGGGGCAAGCAGCCCTACGGCCGATCCCGTCTCCAGCAGCACAAACACATTCCCGTCCGGATCGCGGACAAACACCAGCTTGTCCTGCCGGTCTGCCTTGAGGCCCGCGCGCCGCAGTTGTTCTGCGGCCCTGCGCGCGTCCGGCACCGGAAACAAGAGTTCCGGCTCCCCCCTCGGTCCGGACGAATTCAGCACGATGCGCAGCCCGGGCGCATCGGGCGCGGTCAGGTGCACGCTGCCTTCCGCGTCCTCGGCGTCGAATCCGAGTTTGGTGTAGAAAGCCCGTTCCGCGGCGAGGTCCGAAACCGGCAATTCGAATCCCAGCAGCGTGTCGGAGATGCGGTCCTCGCCCAGGTGCTCCCCCCTGTCCATCATGTGCCGCGAGCCCGGCATGTACTGCGTGAATTCGGTAGTCCGCCCCGATGGATCGCTGAAGGCGAAGATCAGGTTGCCGGATCCGGCCTTGCGCACCGGGGGAGGCTTCAACCCGCGCTGCGCATAGAGCGCAGCCAACCCGCCGGCATCGACGGTCTCGTAACAGGCATGCATCCATCCCAGCGGCTGCGGCGGATCGCTCTGGGGAAACAGCTCGAGGAACTGGCGGTCGTTTACCTTGACGAAGACTTCCATCGTCCGGGTGCCGTTGGCGCTGGCGAACGCCTCTTCAAACCCCAGTTTGCCCAGAAAATTGATCTCCCTGTCCAGATCGCTCACGCGAAAAGCCACGTGCGCGAGCCCCGTAATCGACGGCGGCGCCGCTTGCGCCTGCGCACTCGCCGCGCCGGCGCATGCCGCGGTCATCATCCCCATGGCGATCCACCGATTCCCGACGCGAGTTCCCATCCCGATTCCGTTCATGGTCACCCAACCTTCCCGTGCCGCTTAAGAGTTCTCTGCACCGCTGCACTGCTTAGAGAATTGGATGATGCCAGTGGCCGGGACGCGCGCAGATTAACGGTTCATCCATCCGCCATCCACCACCAGAATATGCCCGTGCACGTAATCGCTTGCGCCCGAAGCCAGAAATACCGCGGCGCCGGCTACGTCCTCCGGCCGGCCCCACCGTGCCGCGGGAATCCGCTCCAGAATCTGCCGCGCCCGCTCGGGATTCTTTCTCAGCGCCTCGGTGTTGTCGGTTTCCATATAGCCTGGCGCAATCGCATTCACATTCACGCCTTTCGCGGCCCACTCGTTGGCGAAGGCTTTGGTCAGCTGGCCCACGCCGCCTTTGGCCGCGGCGTAGGACGGTACGGTAATGCCGCCCTGAAATGTGAGCAGCGAAGCCAGGTTGATGATCTTCCCCGAGCCGCGCTTGAGCATGTGCCGGCCTGCGTGTTGCGTCAGCCGGAACACGCTAGAAAGATTCACCTCGATCACGGTCTTCCAATCCTCTTCCGGGTGCTCGACTGCGGGCGAGCGGCGAATGATGCCCGCATTGTTTACCAGGATGTCGATGGCGCCGAAGCGCGCCACGGTCTCCTCCACCAGCAGCGCGCAGACGGTTGCGTCGCCCACGTCGCCGGCCAAGGCAAGCGACTGCGCTCCGGCCGCCAGCACTTTCTGCCGCGCGGCCTCCGGGGCAACGCTGGAGCCGTGCACGGCTACATCCGCGCCCGCCTCTGCGAGCGCAAGCGCAATGGCTGCGCCCAGGCCGCGCGACGAGCCCGTCACCAGCGCCTTCTTGCCTTTCAGGTTGAACCGGTCGAGGATCAGAGAATCCGCGTCCTTTCCCTTGCGCCGCGTACGCGCAACCGCGTGCCGTGCGGCTTGCGCGCACGCGCGCGCCGCGCAGACGAAACCGAGGATACACCGCGCGCTCGCGGCCAAGCAACCGCCCCGTTCCACGCGCGGGCAGCCCTGCCGCTGTACGCCGGAGCCGCGCTGCCGCTATCCTTTTCTGGGGAGCACTCCGCGCACGTACGCGCCCGGAGAGGCGAGCGGGATGGGCTCCACGCAAACAAATTCTTGCCATGCACATTTCTCCCGGCGTTTCGGTAGTGGCCGCGCTGGCCGGACTGTCGGCGGTGCTGGTGTGGCGCGTGCGCGAGGGCCGCACCGCGGTGACGGCGAGAAAGATTCTCATCCCGCCCGTGGGCATGTCTACCGGCTTCTTCATGTTTCTTGTTCCCGCTTTTCGCGTCCCCTGGAGCTGGGCGCTCATCGCGTTTCTTCTCGGCGCCGTGGCGCTCGCCTACCCGCTTCTGCTTACCTCGCGCCTCGAGCGCATCGGCGGGAACATCATGATGAAGCGCTCCGGCGCCTTTTTCGCGGTTGTCATCGTGCTCGCCGCCATCCGCTACTTCGCCCGCGGCTACTTTGACCGTTTGCTCACCCTGGAACAGACCGGCGGACTCTTCTTTATTCTTGCCTTCGGCATGATTCTGCGCTGGCGCCTCAGCATGTTCTTCGAGTATCGCGCGCTCCTGGCCTGACGCGCCGTTTCATTGCGGCATCGTATGAAATCTTTGCGCTTCAGACTTCGGAAGGCGCCGTCGCCAGCGCGTCTGCTATAGTGGCTCGGAATGTTCTTTGGCCGGCTTTTCGTTAACGCTAACGGAAAACCGGCCGGCTCCCCCAATCACGCTGTCCCGGAGAACCCGATGAACTGGAGCCCAAGCACGCGCCGCGCCTTCCTCAAACACTTTGGAGCCGCCGGCGCCGCAGCCCTTGCCGCCGTCGGCTCGGATGCGGCGCCTTTGTCTGCCACGCAGCAGCTGGTGCCGCCCGCAGGCCCTTCGACGGCCGACGAAAAACAGGCGGCCACGCGCGCCCAGAGAATGGAGTGGTGGTACGAAGCCAAATTCGGCATGTTCATCCACTGGGGACTCTACAGCGTCATCGGCCAGCACGAGTGGGCCAAGGAAGTGGAAGGCGTTCCCATCCCCCAATACGAGATCCTCGCCAAGCACTTCCATCCCAGGCCCAACGCCGCGCGCGACTGGGCGCGGCTGGCCAAAAGCGCCGGCCAGAAGTACATGGTGATGACCACCAAGCATCACGAGGGGTTTTGCAACTGGGATACGCAGCTGACCGATTACAACGCCATGGACCAGGGCCCGGGCCGCGACCTGGTGGCCGAATTTGTCGAGGCCGCGCGCGCCGAAGGTCTCCGCGTGGGCTTCTACTACTCGCTCATGGACTGGCACCACCCCGATGGCGCCCGCTGCAAGACCGATGAAGCGGCGCGCCGCCGCTTCGTTGATTACACCCACGGACTCATCCGCGAACTCATGACCAGCTACGGCAAGATCGATATCCTCTGGTACGACGTGGCCTGGCCGCTCTCCGCCGAAGAATGGGAATCGGAAAAGATGAACGCCATGGTCTTCGATCTCCAGCCTGACATCCTGGTGAATAATCGCAATCTTCTTCCCGGTGACTTTTCCACACCCGAACAGCACATCGAAGCCGCAGAAGCGGGCCGCGCGTGGGAGACCTGCATGACCTTGAACGACAGCTGGGGCTTCAACCGCGGCGATGACGCGTGGAAGACGCCCAAGCAGATCGTCTCCAACCTGGCCACCTGCGCCAACGGGGGCGGCAACTACCTGCTCAACATCGGCCCCATGCCCGATGGTTCCGTCCCTCCCGAATCGGTGCGCATCCTGAGCGAAGTCGGCGCCTGGCTTGGCACCAACGGCAAGGCGATCTATGGAACGGACCCCTGCCAGGGCGGCGGCAACAGCAACGCGATTTACACCCGCCGCGGCAACACGCTTTACCTGCACCAGCACTTCTGGCCCGGCCATACACCCGCCGCGGAGTGGCTCGATTTCTATAAGCCCGAAGCCGTGGTCGCCGTCGGCGGCCTCAGAGCCAAGGCTCTCTCCGCGCGCCTGCTCAAAACCGGCCAGAAAGTCGACTTCACCCAGGACGGCGATTTCACGTTGCGCCTCACCGGCCTTCCCCTCGCCGCGCCCGACCAGCCCGCCACCGTGATTGAAGTTGAGTGCGACGGCGAGCCCATCGTGGACCACGACGCCGAGCGTCCGCTGTGGCCGCGCTTGAAGGTCGGCATCAGCGCCTAAGGCCGCCCACATTCTCACCTCTGTCATCCTGAGCGAAGTTCGCCGAAGGCGGACGAGTCGAAGGACCCGCAGTTGCCCTGTTCTCGTTGTCCCTTCGGGTGCCCTCTGGACTGCGCGTCTTCTTTTTTGCGCCAGGGTGGGAAGGCACGATCAACGCGCCGCCAAAATCGCATCCGCAATCCGCGCTGCTTCCACTGCGGGGCGCACCGCGTGCACGCGCACAATCGAGGCCCCGTGCAGAAGCGCCGCCGTCATGGCTGCCACGCTGGCGGTTTCGCGCGCGTCCACTGGCGCGGCCTTTCCGCCAAAGAGCGGCGCCAGCGTATGGCCCAGGAACGATTTGCGGCTCAACCCGGCAAGCAGCGGCCGACCCAGCGCCAGCAACTCCCGTTGCCGCCGGAGCAGCGCGTAATTCTCATCGAGGCGCTTGCCGAAACCGTAGCCGGGATCGATCACCAGCGCGTCTTCTTGAATTCCGGCCGCTCGCGCCGTGTGCAGGCTCGCCGCCAATCCCTCGCGCACCGTGGCGAGCAGCGCATCGGCTTCGAGTTGCGGCTGCGCATGCCACTCCCCCGGCCGGCCGCGCGTGTGCGCCAGGACCACGCCCGCCTTGAACTCCGCGCACACTCCGGCCTGCGCCGCGTCCCACGTGAACCCGCTCACGTTGTTCACAATCTCGGCTCCGGCTCGGAGCGCCGCGCGCGCCGTCGCCGCCTTGTAGGTGTCCACCGAAAGCACGGCGTGCGGCGCCGCTTTAAGAATTCCTTCCAAGACCGGCAGCAGCCGCGCCTGTTCCTCGCCGGCGCTCACTGCAGCCTCAGCATCTCCCGCGCGCGCCCCCGGCCGCGTGCTCTCCGCGCCCAGGTCAAGAAAGTCTGCGCCCTCCTCCAGTAATTCGAGCGCGTGCGCAACCGCCTTCTCCGGAGCCAGGAAAAGGCCTCCGTCGCTGAACGAGTCTGAGGTGATATTGACCACCCCGCACACCAGCGTGCGCGCGCCCAGCTCCAGCGCGCGCGTGCGCAGCCGCCATGTCATTATGCTTCGCATTGATCCACGAGCCGGGCGCATCGATCCGGCTCCGCCACTTGCTCACAGCAACCCGCGCCAACCGAATGGTACACGCAGAATCGATGGTACTCTGGCTTTTCCGCTCAACTGCTACACTCCCACCATGATCCTCCCGCGGCGTCTTCCGGCTCTCTTCTTTTATCCGCTTCTCGCTCTCGCATCCGGAACGCTTCTTGCGTCGCAGCAACCTCGTCCCGCGCATCACGCAAGCCCGGAAAGAAATGCGCCCGCCAAGGGCACGCTCGGCGAGCGCATCGACGCCATCCTCGCCGACGCCGCGCTCAGCCGCGCCGACTTCGGCATCAGCGTGGTCTCGCTGGACGGCCGCACCCTCTACGCCCTCAACGAGGGCAAGCTCTTCGCGCCGGCATCCAACGCCAAGCTCACCACCACGGCCGCGGCCTTCGCGCTTTTACCCGCCGATACCCTCACCTGGACCACCTACGTCGTCGGCGATGGCGACGTGGACGCAAGCGGCGCCCTGCACGGCGACCTGATCCTGCTCGGCGCCGGCGATCCCACGCTCAGCGCGCGTCACTATCCTTACCAGGAACCCGCGACCGCTTCGCCACAACCCTCCGCGCCTTCGTCGTCCAGCGCCGCAGCGCCGCCGGAAACGGTATCGGCGCCACCCAAGCCCGTCGATCCCAACCTTGCCGTCATGGCGCCGCTCAATCAACTCGCGCAGCAGGTGGAAGAGGCCGGCGTCCGCACCGTCGAGGGCGACGTCATCGGCGACGACAGCTTTTTTCTCGATGAGCGCTACGGCCAGGGGTGGGGCTGGGACGATCTGCAGTGGGCCTACGGCGCGCCCGTCTCCGCGCTTACCTTCAACGACAACGCGGCCGGCCTCGCCATCTCTGCCGATCCCTCCACCCCCAATGTTACCCAGGGCTCTTGGACGCCCGACGTCGATTACTACACCCTCAACAACTCCATGACGCCTGCGCCGCCGGACCAGCCCGCGCATCCCGGCATCGAGCGTCCGCCCGGCTCCATGATGGTGCGCGCCTGGGGCACCGCGCCGCCCGGCGGCCTGCACGTGGGCCTCGCCGTCGACGATCCCGCGCAGTTCACCGCGGAAGCCTTCAAAGATGCCCTGCTCGCCCGGGGCATTACCGTTTCCGGGACGGCCGAATCGCGGCACCGCTTCTCCACTGGCGACGGTAACTTCGTGGGCGCGCGCGCGCAGCCCGTCCATCTCGAGCCTCTTTCTCTGGCCACCGTGGCCGCCCCGCTCACCGGCCACCGCGTTCTGGCCGCGCGCATCTCCGTTCCTGTCGCCGAGGACATCGCCATCATCAACAAGACCAGCCAGAATCTCCACGCCGAGCTGCTCCTTCGCCTGCTGGGCAAGCTCGAGGGCGGCGACGGCAGTTTTGAAGAGGGTACGCGCGTGGTGCGCCAGTTCCTCACGGATGCCGGCATCGACGACCAGGACTTCTTTCTCTTCGACGGCTCCGGCATGAGCCCCGAGGACCAGATCGCGCCCCGCGCCTTCACCCGCCTGCTGGTCTACGCGGCCAGGCAGCCCTGGGGCCAGGCCTGGCGCGACACCCTCCCCACCGCCGGCGTCGACGGCACCCTCGAAGCGCGCTTTACCAGTTCGCCGCTCAAAGGAAGAATGTGGGCCAAAACCGGAACCCTGAACGAGGTCAACACGCTCACCGGCTACATGCAGGCCGCCAGCGGAAACACCGTCGCCTTTTCCATCCTCATCAATGGCCGCCGCCCCGGATCGGATGCCGAAGCCCAGGCCATCGACCGCATCGCCGAAGCCGTCTTCTCTGCTGAATAGCAGCGCCATCAACTTGTATCATCGAAATGACATGCACCTCCGCGGCGGCTTCGATCGGCTCATCCTTCCGGCCTATGCGGCGGCGCTCACTCTCGCCGGCTGCCAATCCCTGCCGCCCTCGAAGCCGTCCTCGGAATGGACTCCGCAGGAGGCGCGCGGCGCGGCGGTCTTTGCGCAAAACTGCGCACGTTGTCACTCTCCAACCACGACGCACCCGCTCCACGGCCCCGGACTGCAGGCGATCACCAAGGTCAAAGCCATGCCCTCCGGCGCGCCGCCCACCGGCGAGCGGCTTACCGCCGTCATTCTTCACGGCCGCGGCATGATGCCGCCCACCCCGCTCGACGATCCGCAGCTTCAGGATCTTCTCGCGTATCTCCGCACCCTATGACCGGCGAAAAAAACGACGGCCGTTCCGGCGCAGATCATGCGCACAGGGAAGACGCTCGACCGGAAAGCTCCGGCATCGCGCAAACGTCCGATCCGCGCCCGCGCGCGCCGCTCCCCGGGCTTGCTGCCGTTGCCCTCTACCTGCTGCTGCTGGCGGGAACCATCATTCTCGGCGTGGTTGCCGGAGGCCGCTATCCGCCCGTCTACCTTGTCTTTTCCGCGTTGTTTATTGCCGCATGCGCAGGTCTGCTCATGCTCTTTCGCTGGGCGTGGGCGCTGGCTCTCGCCGCCGTTGTGTTGCTCGCCGCTTACAATTTCTGGATCTTCTCGAAGCTCCACATCACTCCCGCCCTCGTTCAGGGGGGGCTGAATCTGATCTTTTTTCTCTACCTCATCCGCGCTGAGGTGCGCTCGAAGCTGCGGTAAACGCATCCGCCGGGAGAGCGCCACAAACCTGCATTTCGCGTGCTCTGCGCGCCGTGCTCAGATGTGGCTACGGCATTTTCTGAGTGACTGTGTCCTTTTCCTTTCCTCGTAAGGTCGCCGCTCCCTGTTGGTCGCGTCGACTCTGCCTTCCGTCTTCGGGATACAGCTACTCAGAAAATGCGTTAGCTGTGAAGTTTCAACAGGTTGTCCATTCGATCTGGATCAGAGAAGCTGATGGTGACCAAACCGCAGTTTCCGAGAGGAGATCGAATGGACTACCACCAGAATGCCCGATTGA
>JASHUF010000505.1 GCA_030040175.1 Acidobacteriaceae bacterium | reverse complement strand
AGAGAGACGAGATGCGGATCGGCGTTCTTCTGCCGCACCAGCGGCAGCACCTCCTCGAGCACGTAGCTCTCGAACTGCACGTGGCGGGCGATGCGCCAGCGCGGAGGCACGCCGCGGTTGTACCAGCTCTCGTTGTCGACCGAGTCGACGCAGTAGAGCTGCACGTGTCCGCCTTCGATGCGTCCCGCGAGCGCGGCGACCATGCCGCGATCTTCGAACTCGAAGAAGCGCCCGCCGGACGTAGGAAAGACGGCCACGGGCAGGCCGGCGTGGCCGAAGACGAGCAGTTCCATCTCCCGTCCCAGGCGGTTCGAATGCCATTTGTGATACTCGCGATTCATTTGTGTACGCGCGGCGGACGGCGGCCGGCAGCCGGGGTGGAGGGCGCGCCGGTTTTCCTGCTACTGTATCAGCCTGAGCTCTCCGTGCGCGGAGCAGGGGAGGAGCTCGCCGAACGAGGAAGACGCACCGGCGGTGACGATCGAATCCGAAAAACAAGACGCGCCCCACGATGCACCCGGCGGAGGTCGTTTGCCGCCGGACCAGACGCCTCCGCATCCGCGCCTGCACCTGCACGGCGATTTCGAGAGCGAGCTTCTGGGCGAAGATCGGGAGATTATTGTTTACATCCCGCCGGGGTACGAGCAACAGCGCGAACGCGCGTATCCCGTGCTTTATATGCAGGACGGGCAGAATCTCTTCGACGGGCGGACTTCGTTTCTGCCCGGCCGCACATGGCAAATGCGCGAGCAGGCGGACGCGGCCATTCTGGCCGGGACCGTGGAACCGCTGGTGATTGTAGGGATTTACAACGGGGGCGACCAGCGCCTGGCCGAGTACACGCCGGAACGCGACTGGCAGATGGGCGGCGGCGAGTCAGACCGTTATGGATTGATGCTGGCGCGCGAGCTGATGCCGTGGGTCGCTGAGCGCTATCGCGTGCGGCGGGAGCGCGCGTCGACGGGGATGGGCGGCTCTTCGCTCGGCGGCCTGGTCACGCTCTATTTAGGCCTCCGCCATGCGCAGCTTTTCGGCAAGCTGGCCGTTCTCTCGCCCAGCGTTTGGTGGAACCACAAGAGCATCCTGAGCTATGTGAGCGAGCGCGCGCCGCAAATCGGGGAAAAGCCGCGCCTCTGGCTCGACGTGGGCGAGCGGGAGGGCTTGCGCACGCTCGAAAACGCCGAACAGCTCAACCGGAGGCTTGCTGCCAACGGCTGGCAGGCCGGAAAGAATCTTCACTTCGAGCGGATCGAGGGAGGTACGCACGACGAAGCCAGCTGGGCCACGCGGGTGCGCCCGATGCTCGAGTTCCTGTTTCCCGCGGCGCCATCCGCCCTGCCGCGCGAGCAAGGGACAACCGGCAATTTGCCTCAGGGGCCGGAATTCGGCGATACTTAAGCGTTGCCGCTTGCACGGATCGGGCGATCCTGTTTGGCTTGCCGGACCCATGGAGCCGGGGGGAGTCCTGCCGGCGCAAGAAAAAGACCGCAGCAAGCTGGAGGCTTTTCGAAAGGAACTATACCCGTGGTTATGATTCGCCTGGCGCGCGTGGGCGCCCGCAAACAACCCTACTACCGTATCGTGGTCATCGAGAAGGACCGCGCCCGCAACGGCCGCTCGATTGAGGTGGTCGGCACCTACAATCCGCGCACCAGCCCGGCCACCGTGGAACTGAAGCACGAGCGGGTTGCCTACTGGCGCGGCGTGGGTGCTCAGCTTTCGCCCACGGTGGAAAAACTGGTGGGCAAGCTCCCGGCTCCGGCTCCTGCGCCGGCAGCGGGAGAAACCGCCGCAACGGCCGCCGCCTGAATGGAGGCGCTCCGCGCGGCACAACTCCAGCCGCGCCACACAATTTGCTGACGGCGGCAGGTACTTCCTGATACTATTCGCGCACAGCTTCTACGCATCTGCGGGATTGCCAGGTTCTACCAGAATTCTTTTTGAGGGCCGCCTCGCACCCGGCCACGCTGCCGTTCACGGCGCAAGGACTGGAATGCGCGGCTGCAGCCGGGCGTGGACGCACTCGGGCGTCGGCCGGTTGCGAGAGAAATGGCAGGGGAGGGATGCGGCGGACGCCGGAAGATGAGCAGGTCAGGGGCAAGAGCATGACCCATGTGGATGTGGTCCAAGTGGAAGAACTGGTTCGCGAAATCGCGCGGGCCCTGGTGGATGAGCCGTCAGCCGTCGAAGTCGAGGCCGTGGACCGGGATGAGAACACGGTTCTCAGGCTGAGGGTTGCGCCCGGGGACGTAGGCAAGGTGATCGGCAAGCAGGGACGGACGGCGCGCTCCGTGCGCACCATTCTCGGTGCTGTGAGCATGAAGCTGCACCACCGCTACACGCTGGACATCCTGGAAGAGGATGATGAGGAGTAGCGGGACGGCTCGACCGGCCCCGCGTGCGGAGCGGACGGGTGATGGCCGGGCATGAACCCCCGGAGGCGTGGGTGTGGCTGGCCCGGATTCGCCGCCCGCAGGGACGTAAAGGCGAGGTCTTCGCCGAGATTCTGACCGATTTTCCTGAAAAGTTTAGCGAGCGGCGCCGGCTGTGGCTGGTAGAGGGGGATCGCCCTTCCCCGAAGGCGGCTGCGCGCGCCGAGCTGCCGCGGCAGTTGAGACTGACTGAGCACTGGCTGCACAAGGGCGGCATCGTGCTGCATTTTGAGGGGGTTAATTCAATCACAGCCGCTGAAGAACTGACCGGGCTGGCGGTCGCCATTCCACGGGCCGAACGGGCCGCGCTTGAAAACGGGGAAGCGTATATCAGCGATTTGATCGGCTGCATCCTTCTGGACGTGGCCGGCGGCAAGCCGGTTCTCGTGGGAGAGATCGCGGACGTGGATCGCACGGCCGGACCCGTGCCGCTGCTCGTGGTGCGCGCTGCGCGGGGCGAGATTCTGATCCCCTGGGCGAAGGACTATCTGCGCCGGATCGATCTCGATGCGCGCCGCGTGGAAATGGTTCTGCCGGAGGGGCTTGCCGATCTGAACGCTTCAGAATGAGCCTGCGCGCGAATGTGCGCGAATGAACCGGGGCGCGCCGCCCTTCTTCAAACTCCTCCAATGGGTGGCATGGAACATTCTGAACGCGCGCCGGAGGAGGGTCCTGCGTCTATGCATGGTAAGTGCCCCCGGCTCCCGTCCTCTTTTTGCCTTTGAGGGCCCCACAAGCGATCGAAAGCGATGGGCATGGCTAGAATGAAAGAGTGCGGCCCGTAAAGGAACTCCCATGAGAAACAATCCCGCGGCATGCGGCAGGTTGGGCGTGCTCGGCACGTTGGCCGCGGCGCTTTTGCTGGCCGGCTGCGGGGATTTCTGGCAGAACCCCGCCGGGACCAGCACAGGTGGAACGGCGACGACTACAACGCTCTTGTCTTCCACCTCGACGCCGACCGTAGGCGTGAGCGTCACGCTGACGGCTACGGTTAGTCCCTCGGCTGCCACGGGGACGGTGACGTTTTACAGCAACTCGTCATCCATCGGCACGGGAACCCTGTCTTCCGGAACCGCGACTCTGAACACCACCTTTACGACTGCCGGAACTTACTCGCTGACGGCGACTTATGGCGGGGACAGTACCTACGCGTCGAGCACCTCGAGCGCCGTCTCAGAGACGGTGAGCGCGGCGGCGGCTTCCGGCTCGTCGTTCACCGGCGCCTTCAACACTGCCAATACGGTCCGCCGGACGAATGTTGTGACCAGCCCGGCCGGCGCCTGGACGGTGACGGCTACCTCGCACGTCCAAAGTCTGTCTGGCGTTGTGGTGGATGGCGACGCCATGGAAAACATCGAGGGCGATGGGCACTGCGTGTATTACTCCGGCTCTCTATTCCCGGTTGCCGGCAAGCCGAATGCGACCGGCGTGTATGCGCTGCCGGGCGGAGGGTTTGTGGCGCCGGAAGGGTCCGCGGGGCTCGACTGCGAGTAAAGCAAAGTCGCAGCGCGGACTCCTGAACGGGCGCGAGCCGCGCATTATCATCTCGATATGCGCTTCGACGTGATCACCATCTTTCCCGATTTTTTTGCGGGCGTCTTCGAGCACGGCATCGTGCGCCGGGCGCGGTCCGAGGGATTGGTGACGATCGAGGCGCAAGATCTGCGCGCCTTTACCCGCGACAAGCATCGCACCGTGGACGACCGGCCCTTCGGCGGCGGCGAAGGCATGGTGCTGAAGCCGGAACCGCTCGCCCGAGCGCTCGCCTCCCTGGGAATCGAACCGCGAACTTCGTCTCCCGCCCTTGCGCCAACGGCACGTAAGGATGGGGCATGCAAAGCGGAACGGCCGGAAGGTCTCTCGGTGATTCTGCTTTCGGCGCAGGGGCGGCCGTTTACGCAGGCGGTGGCGCGGGAGCTCGCCTGCCTCGAGCGCATCGTGCTCCTCTGCGGGCGCTACGAGGGCGTGGACGAGCGCATCAGTGACCTTTACTGTGACATGGAGCTCTCAATCGGGGACTACGTGCTCTCGGGCGGCGAGCTGGCCGCGGCGGTGGTGATCGACGCGGTGATGCGCCTGGTTCCCGGCGTGCTGGGCAACGAGGCTTCGAGCGAGTTTGAGAGTTTTGGCGCCCCCGACGCGGAGATCGGCGCGAACCGGAAAGGCTTGCCGCGCTCGCAGCACGGCGCCGGAGGCCTGCTCGATTATCCGCATTACACGCGGCCGGCGGAGTTCGAGGGGCTGCGCGTGCCCGAGGTGCTGCTCAACGGCGACCACCGGCAGATTCGCCGCTGGCGGCGCGAGCAGCAGTTGCGCAAAACGCTCTTGAACCGGCCCGATCTGCTGGAGCGCGCGGTGTTGAGCGCAGAGGATCGCGAGCTGCTCCGGACGATTCGCGCCCGGCAGTGAGAGGGAGGCGAGATGATCTGGTCGAAGCTCGAGACGGCGGCGATGGTCGAACTGCTTCTCTGCTGGATTGCGTGGTCGCTCGCCTTCATCAAGCCGCAAAAAGAAGCCAGGGGGCAGAAAAAAGCGGTGCGGGCTCCGGCCTCGCGCTGGGGCATTTTTCTGGTGATGCTTGCCTTCGCCTGCGCCTGGGCTTACGTGAAGCCGAAGGGGTTCGAAAAATCCGCGGCCTCGCTGGTGGTTGCCCTGGTGCTCGCGCCCTGCGCAACCGTGCTCGCCTACGCGGCCACGCGCCACCTGGGCAAGCAATGGCGCTACGAGGCCGCACTGAGCGAAGATCACAATCTCATCACCACCGGCCCCTACCGCCGGCTGCGGCATCCCATCTACGCTTCAATGCTGGGCATGCTTCTGGCCACGCTGCTGGCGTGGACGTGGTGGCCGATGGCGATTGCCTCGCTCGCGCTCTTCTTGGCGGGAACCGAGATTCGCGTGCGCGCCGAGGAGCGCCTGCTTCTAGAGCGCTTCCCGGCCGAGTACACCGCATACCGCAAGCGCGCGCGGGCTTACGTTCCCTTCCTCCGCTGACCGCTACTCCTCGAGCGGGTTGCGTTCGGCGTCGGCTTCCATGCCGGCAAGCGTGCCCAGCATGGAGGCGTATTCTGCGCGCGCGCGCAGAGGAAGCAGGCGCGGGTCGGCGAGCATCTGGAAGAACCACGGGCAGCGCAGGTGGTCGGCCGTGTGCAGCTCGGCCAGCGCCGCGTTCAGATCTCCCAGGGCCACGTAGGCGGCAGGCGAGAAGGCGGTCAACGCGTATCGTTCGCGGCGGAGCCATTGCAGGCGCTCGAGAATGGTGCGCGCGTCGTCGCCGCGGCCGGCGATGGCAAGCGCATAGGCGTGCACCGCCGCGGCGGAGTCGAGGTAGGGCATGCGCCGGGCGAGCATCTGCGCCAGGCCCACCGCTCGGGCCGTATCCCCGTTGAAGGCGAGAATCATGGCCCCGTATAGCGCGGGCCCGCTCTCCTCAGGGAACCGCTCGAGAGCCGCGTGCGCCGTATGAACGCTCAGCGAGGGCTCTCCGGCGAGGTGATAGGACCAGGCAAGGCGAGCATGCAGCCACGGGGAAAAGGGATCGAGGCGAATGGCTGCACGCTGCAATTCGATGGCCTCGCTGAAGCGGCCCCGGCCCAGGGCAAACATGGCCCGGGCGCGGGTGACGCGGGCATCGTGAGGCAGGTGAGCCGAGCGCGCAAAGGCGCGCTGGGCTGCGGGAAGGTCGCGGTCGACATGGAAGCTGATCCAGCCCAGGCCGGGCAACATGGCTTCCGCACCCGCCGGAACCTGCTCGACCGGACCGGCCGCGCGGCGCGCCATCTCCGCCATGGCCTGGCAGGGCGCAAAACCGCTCATCGCCTGGGCCACGCACAGGTGAACCAGATGGACGCGCGCTTCCGTCAGATCGGGATCGAGTGCGATGGCGCGCTCAAGGTGCTGCACGGCATCCTGCATGCGGTGCCGCTCGAGGGTTAGCCACTCGTGGCGGCCGCGGGCAAAGAGCTCATAGGCCTCAAGCCGTTGCGGGGATGGCTCGAGCTCCGCCGTGGCTGCCTCGGCGGCGGCGATGGAAAGCCCCGATCCTGAATGGCGCAACCCCGACAGGCGCAAGAGCGTCCGGTTGACCAGGTCGCGCACCAGTTCGGCCATCTGCGTGCGATCGACCAGCAGGTCCTCTGCCCAGAGCTGGCTGCCATTCTCCACCCGGATCATCTCCGCGCGCAGGCGATACCGCGAGGCCATGGCGCGCAGTTCCCCGCTCAGCACCAGATCGGCGTTCATCCGTTTGCCGATCTGGCGGGGCGAAAGGCCGCTGCGTGCGAGCGTGAAGACGGAATCCCGGGCGAGGATCAGAGGTGCCGCGGGTTGCGCGCCAGCGAGCCGGATGCAGGCGTCTTCGGCAATCGCCGAGCCGAGAAAGTCCGGAACGCCGTATCCGGTGGTGAAGGGGACGATGGCGAGACAGGGAGGTCCTGAGACGGTCTCCACGCCGAGGTGCTCGACTTCCGCGGTAAACCGGTAGCCGCTCTTGGGAACCATCTCAATGCAGTTTTCCGGCTTAAGGCGCTTGCCCAGGGAGGCCAGACAATTCGCGACGCGGTCTGCGGCGCCCGGCTCGTCGCGGGCCCGCTCTCCTCAGGGAACCGCTCGAGAGCCGCGTGCGCCGTATGAACGCTCAGCGAGGGCTCTCCGGCGAGGTGATAGGACCAGGCAAGGCGAGCATGCAG
>JASHUF010000504.1 GCA_030040175.1 Acidobacteriaceae bacterium | reverse complement strand
CGTGGGCATCCAGAGCTCCGAGCGCCTGAACGACGCCGTCAAGCGCTACCTCGTCGAGGAACATCAGATTCCCATCTACCGTCTCCATGCCGTGGCTCTCGGCAATGCGCAACAGGCTTCCTCCGATCAGAATTCGAGCGACCAGAGCTCGAACACGGACAACAAGCCCATGCGCATCCGCTCCAACAGCGTCCATATCCGGTTGATGGAAAACAGTTTGGCGGCCCAGGCTGCAGCGTCACCCCAAAGCGCTGCTGCTTCGACCGGCGCGGAACGGCCGTAAGATCGCGGCCATCCTCCCCCGAGGCTCCGTTCTAGCGCCCAACGGCCACCCCGCCGTTAGGCCGCCAACCAAGCTCTCGCAACGCGAGAGAACCAAGGCAACTTGGCCCCCGTCAAATACGGGGGCCGTTTTTTTCTATTCTTCGCTCGTTCGCCTCCGAACTGGCTCCCTCTCGGCCTCCGAAGCACCCCTCGTTTGGAAAAGACACGCATTGATCCGTGCCGATCAGGTCTTTTTGTCCCTTTCCCCGCCTCGCGTCCTCAGCCGGCGAGTTGCACAAAATTTCCCCGCGCCGGCGCACAATGAACGTGAGGAGGACTCGCCTCAGATGTCCGGCATGTCACCGGTATGTACCCTCTGGCGTGGGAACCCCTCCCCCTCGCCGTCAAAAATGCGTCCATTTCCTCTTAAGGTGCTCCTTTTCAAGTACTTGCCCAACCAGTCATCCTGCAAATCTCGTTAAATCTCGTAGGAAACCTGCAAAACCCGAGGTTTTCGCCCGCACAACGACGGCTCCGCAATCCGGCATCAGCTCACCGCTACCGCATTTTCTGAATAGCTGTATCCCGAAGACGGAAGGCAGAGTCGACGCGACCAACAGGGAGCGGCGACCTTACGAGGAAATGAAAAGGACACAGTAACTCAGAAAATGCCGTAGTTATAACATGCGTTATAATCTCGCTTTGGAGGTTCGCATGACCAAGCTTAAGGTCACCACCATCGGCAGTTCGGCAGGAATCATCCTGCCCAAGGAGGTCTTGGCGCGGCTCAAAGTCGCCAAAGGCGACTCGCTCTTCCTCACCGAGTCACCCGAAGGCTATCGCATCACTCCTTACGACCCCGAGTTCGAGGCGGATATGACTCTCGCTCGCGGTGTGATGCGCAACCGCCGCAATCTTCTTCGTGCGCTGGCAAAATGAAGGCCCGCGCCTGGAGATGGATCAAGGAAAACTCTGTCCTCGCAATTCACGACGAGCAGATCGCAGAGCACGGCGGCCTGCCAGGCGTGCGAGACTTAGCTCTCCTGCAATCGGCTCTGGCGCCACCCCAGAACCTTGAAGCCGACGGCCAGCCGGACGTCGGCGATCTTGCCGCCGCTTACGCCGTAGGAATTTCCCGCACTCATCCCTTCCTCGATGGAAACAGGCGAACCGCCTGGGTGGTTGCGGAAACCTTTCTGCTCAAAAACGGTTACGAGCTCCCCGCAAGCGACCCCGAGAGTCTGCCCGTCATGCTCGCCGTCGCCGGGGGTTCCGTCGCCGAAAAAGATTTCGCCCTCTGGCTGCGCGGCCAAATCCGCCGGCGCAAGACCGGATGACAATTGCGATGGACGCTTCCCATCCGCGACCGACTGGTGCCTTCGTTGGTTTGCTGACTTGCTGACTCGCTACGTCGCGCGTCTTACAATAGCTCCCATCGTTCGTGGAGGTCCCATGCCATCTCTCGCTCGCAGGCTTCTTCTCGCCGCTCTCCCGTTGGCTTTCGCCGCCGCGTCCTTCGCCCCGCTCCCCACACCGCTCTTTGCCCAGGGCGCGCCCCCGCAGACCGCTGCCGGCCAGCCCTACACCATCGAGTACTACTACAAGTGCCAGTGGGGCCATCAGCAGGAGTTCCTCGCGCTCTTCCTCAAGAACCACTGGCCCCTGCTCAAAAAGATCCAGTCGACGGGCCGGATTCTTTCCTTGAAGATCGAATCGCCCGCCTATCACACCACCGAGGACGGCCGCTGGGACTACCGCGTCACCATCGTCTTCAAGGATTCGACCGTGGCCACCACCGCCAACCCCGACGAAGAGGCGCTCATCAAAGAACTCTGGCCGGACCAGGACACTTACAAGCGCGAGGAACAGCGCCGCTTCGAAATCCTCCTCGCCCACTGGGATCTGCCGGTCACCGACATCACGCCCCAGTAGCGTGCCGCCGTTAGCTTTCAGCCATCAGCTCCTCACGCCGTCGGCATCATCTGCGCAGGCTCACCGAGCACTCAACCCTGTCCACTGCTCACTCCCTCGCACGCCATCGGCGAACGAGCTCCTCCGCCGCCTCCGGCCACTCCGGAAACTCGAACGCGAATCCTGCCTCGAGCAGCTTGCCCGGCACCACGCGCCGGCTCTTCAAGACCAGCTCGGACTCCGTGCGCATCAGAAACGAGGCGATCTCGATCACCGGCGCGGGCGCCCACAACCCGTTCGGCATATCCCACGCCTCGCGCAGCGCGGCCATGAACTCGCGGTTCGGCAGCGGATGGGGCGCGGCCATGTTCACCGGTCCTTCGATCTCCTCGTGCTCGATGAGAAACTCCACCGCGCGCGCAAAATCCTCCTCGTGCATCCACGACACATACTGCCGCCCGTTGCCCTGCGTCCCGCCCAGGCCCGCGCGCACCAGCCGGGAGAGGATAGCGAAGGCGCTGCCCGGTACGGGACTGAAGACAATCGACGTCCGCAGCGCCAGCTTGCGCGTCCGCGGCGTCTGCGCGGCAAACAGTGCGCCCTCCCAGTCCCGCGCCACCTGCACGGAAAAATTCCACGTCTCCGGAGCCCGCCTGCCGCTGTTCACTGTTTCGTAACCGGCCAGCTCGCCCGTCGCCTCGTCCATCCCCCGGTCGAACGCCGTTCCCGGCGTAGCATCCCGGTAAATCGTCGCCGTCGACGCGTTCATCCATACACGCGGCGGGTTCTCGAGCGAGGCAATCGTTCTTCCCACCAGCCGCGTCGAGCCTACCCGCGAGCCGTAAATCTCCTGCCGGTTGCGCGCATTGTAGCGGCAGTTCACGCTGCGCCCGGCCAGGTTGATGCACACATCCGCGCCCTCGAGCGTCTCCACCCATTCGCCGGGCGTCTCGCCGTCCCAGTGCACCGTCTGCCACGGCGCGGCGTAGGGACTGCGCGTCAGCACCGTCACAAAATGTCCCCGCTCCTGAAAATGCCGCGCCAGCAGCGTGCCCACCAGTCCGCTGCCTCCGGGCATCACCATGCGCAGCCGCCGCGCTTCCATTCCCCCTCCTACAACGGGTTGCATCAATGGTTTTGTGAAAGGGCACGACTTCAGTCGTGCCGAAAAAGCCGCACAAACGCCGGGGCTTTAGAGCGGTTTCAGAGTTCATGTAGCCATTTCCCACATCGTGCAGGGTGGCTTTTTCTTAAGGAAAAAGCCACTTTGCCTGGGTCGGCTTCGGATACAGCAACTCTGAAACCGCTGTAGCCCCTGAGGGAAAAGCCCCAATCGCGGCAAACCAGGCATCCAAGAAGCTCTACGGCATTTTCTGAGTTACTGTGTCCTTTTCATTTCCTCGTAAGGTCGCCGCTCCCTGTTGGTCGCGTCGACTCTGCCTTCCGTCTTCGGGATACAGCTACTCAGAAAATGCGTTAGCAAGCCGCCTCGTCATAGATCGCTCTCAGCAGCTCTCCCGCCGGTTTGAGCAGCGGCTTAAGCAGCGGTTTGATCGGCGCCAGCCCGGCGAGCTTGATTGCCGCCAGCATCATCTTCAGCGTCTTCTCAAACAGCATCTCCGTGCGCTCCTGCTTCGGCGACCGGTCATACACCCAGAAGAGCACCAGACCCATCTGGTAAAGCCACAAAAGCCGCGGCAGAAAGGGCAGAATCGTCGCCGGCAGCCGCAGCTGCGACTCCGCAACCGCACGCTCGAAAAAGCCCAGGTCGCGGTCGCGGATGGGCGCCGTCGCCCGGCTGAACGGCGAGAGCGGATGCGCAGGATCGATGTGGCCGGTGAGCGCGCTCACCAGCGTCCGGTTGGGCGCAAAGTACTCAAGCTTCTGCCCGATGATCCCGTGCAGCCGCTGCTCCAGCGTCTTGCTTCGCTTGAGGATCGCGTCCAGCGCCGGCGCCATCTCCTCCTGCGCCTGCTCGTAAAACGCCATCACCAGGGCGTCCTTCGCGTCGAAGTAGTAGTACGCTGCGCCCACGGCCACGCCTGCCTCGGCGGCAATCTCGCGCATGGTCGCCGCCTCGAACCCCCGCTCGCCAAACACCTTGAGCGCTGCGGCCAGAATGCGCCTTCGCGTCTCTTCCGATTTCGGAATCGCCCTTCGTGCCATGGATTTATGCCTCGACCCTCGCCGCCGAACGGCGCCGCATCCGGGCCAGGACAAACATGTTGAAGAAGTGCATCCCGCCCAGAATCAGCAGGACCACCCCGATTTTGCCGCTTTCGAGCTCGATCAACGCCCGCAGGCTCGTCAGCGCCTCGGCCGTCTTCAGGGCCAGCGCAATGTACCCGATGTTCACCAGATAGAATCCCACCACCAGAAGTTGGTTCACCGAGTCGGCAAGCGCAGCATTTCCATGGAACGCATCCAGCAGGAAAACCCGCCCGCTGCGGTGCAGCGTCCGCGCCACCCAGATCGTCACCGCAATGCTGATCGCCAGATAGCTGAGATAGCAGCTGACTATGTACATGATCCCCCCTCCAACACGATTTTGAACACGTTCAACTCAAAAGTAGACCCATTCCGATGCGGAGTCAAGAGAAAAATGAACAAGTTCAAAAATATTTGAACGGAAGCTGCCTGACGCCGGCTGGTGGCAGCCGCAGGGTCGTTGCAATTCAGCGGGGGACGGGCAAGGGAAGGGAACAGCACGCGCCACTCAAGGCGGGGGCAAGAAGGTTTTGCCCACGCTCACCGCGGCGGCGGATACGGATACTGCATCATTATGCGTTCCCGGCGCGTACGCAGCTCGTACACCACCAGCCAGATCACAAGTGCAATCACCAGCACCGGCAGGTAGAGCACCATCCCCGGAATGTCCACCCGGTCCCCGTGCACGGTGGCCGAGTGCGCCGCCCGGATGTCGCCAAAAAAGCAGGTCAGGTCCTGGCCCACGGAGACATTCTCTCCCAGCCGCACATTGCCGAAGAAGCTCACCAGGTCGCCGCTCACGGAAGAGTTGTCCGCTGCCGTCACGTTGCCGAAGAATTTCACCAGGTCTCCATGCGCTTCGCCGTTCAGCCGCACATTGCCGAAGAACACCACAATGTCGCCGTTCACTTTGCCGTTCACCTCCACATTGCAGAAAAAGCAAACAGCATCCTGGACCGGCGTGTCCTGCGTAACTTCAATATTGTGGAAAAACTGGACCGCGTCTTCGTCGGCGCGGGCCGGCGCCGCGGCGGCCGCAAGCGCGGCCCCGCAAAGACACAAGACCAGCATTCTCCGGTGCATAGGCAAAAACCTCGCTCCTGTCTACGACTACTCTACGCACGTGTCCCCCCGCCGGTTCCCCTCCCGGCGCACTCTCTTTCGGCCGTGCCGCTTCAATTCTTCGACCCCATCTTCGCCGGCCTCAGCGCCTCCGTCCAGTCCGCGGCCGCATCCACCAGCACGTCCGGCGGCGTGTCCTCGAGCGTCTGTGGTCCGAATCCGAACCTGCACCCGATTGCCCACGCGCCCGCGTTGCGCGCCGTCAGCACATCCACCTGGCTGTCGCCGATCATCGCCGTCTCCTCCGGCTGCGCGCCCGCTTCTTCCATCACCTTGCGCAGCCCTTCCGGGTCGGGCTTCTTCGCGGCAAAGCTGTCGCCGCCGTAAATCGCAAGAAAATAGCCCGCCAGCCCCAGCCCTTCGCAGATGCCGCGCGCCGGCCGCACGGGCTTGTTGGTCAGCACGGCCATGGCCAGCGTCCGCCCGCGCGGCCCCCCGCTTGGCGTGTCGTGCAGCTCCTTGAGAGCCTTCAGCGCCTCCAGAACCCCCTCGTA
>JASHUF010000503.1 GCA_030040175.1 Acidobacteriaceae bacterium | reverse complement strand
CGCCGCCTTGCTCTGGAACCGCACCGAGGCCTACTTCGCTCTCGACCGGCCCGTCGTCAGTCCCGATGCTCCCGCTTCGCTCACTGCCGTGGCCGAGCCGCCGCTCGCCTGGTCCGGCAATCTATGGACCTGGAATCCGCAGGTCGGGGCGCGGCAGGATCTCGCTCTCGGCGCCGCGCGCGATCTTCGCCTGCAGGCGGCGTTGATCGATGCCGGCGACGCTCCGCTCACGGCCTTTGCCTACTCCGCCTCTTCCTACGAGCCGGCTCCCGCAAGCAGCGCCGAGCAAAGCCGCTGGCCCGGTGCGGAAGCACGCATCGCTCTCCTCGGCCCGGAATCGGACGAGCAATCCAGCCACCTCGGCGCCGGCGGTTATTTTGCTCCGCATCGCACCGCCTTCGGCAACACTTTCGACGCCTGGGCGGCCACGCTCGATGCCGGCCTGCGGCTGCCCGCGCGCTTTCAGGCGAGTTCGAGCTTCTATCGCGGCCTGGCTCTCGGCGGACTGGGCGGCGGCGCGTACAAGGACTTCGTCTACCACCAGGACCCGTATACCGGCGAAGTGTATCTGCGCGCGCTCGACGACGTAGGCGGATGGGCGCAGCTCCAGGAGAAATTCAGCCAGCGCATCGAGCTCAACGGCGCCTTCGGCATCGACAACGCCTTTGCCGGCGAGGTGCGCCGCTACGCGGTCGCCGGCAGCTTCTACCAGAACCTCGCGCGCAATCGCACCTTTACCGGTAACGTCATCTTCAGTCCCAGCGCCTATCTGCTCTTTTCGCTCGAATACCGGCATATCGCCAGCTCGCCGGTCGATGCATCGGCTGCTCAAAGCAACGTCATTGGTCTCGCGGCGGGATACAAATTTTAATGAGAAGCAAGCAAATCTCTGCCGGGTTGCTTATGATGGTCGCCATCGCTTCCGGGGTGGCGCATGCGCGGCAGCCTGCCGCTCCGGCCGAAACCGCCGAACTGCGCCTGCGCCTCACCGCCTCACAGCCGGCGAAATCCCGCGCCGTTCCCGCCGTTGTCTGGCTCGAGGCCCTCCCCGGCACTCCGGCACTGCCCTACGCGCCCCAGGGCACATACACGCTGCTGCAGAAGAATCGCACCTTCATTCCTCATCTGCAGGTGGTTCCCGTCGGCAGCGTGGTCGCTTTTCCCAACGCCGATCCCTTCTTCCACAATGTCTTCTCGCTTTTTGACGGCAAGCGCTTCGACCTCGGCCTCTATGAAGCTGGCTCCAGCAAATCCGTCACCTTCTCGCGCGAAGGTGTTTCTTACATCTTCTGCAACATTCATCCGGAGATGAGCGCCGTCATTCTCACCCTCGCCACGCCGCTCTACGCCATCGCGGATCGATCGAACGCCTTCGACCTCCGCGATGTCCCTCCCGGCGATTACCGCCTGCACTTCTGGATCGAAGGCGTCCCGCAGTCCGTTCTCTCCGGCCTCGACCGCCGCATCCATCTTCCGCCGCGCGTCCTCGATCTCGGCAGCGTGGAAGCCCCTCTCGCCAACGCCGACCTCGCCGCGCACAAAAACAAATTTGGCCAGGCCTACCCCGCCCAGCCCGATTCTCCCTACTGACACCTCTGTTCCGCCGGTTGCCGCTTCCTGTCACGCCGGCTTCAGGTCTCCCCTGTACCGGACGCGATCTCCTCTATCACAAACCTCGCCTTGCCGCATCAATGCGCACCGTTGAAGCAGCGGTATTCTCGGCGTGGCCGCGCCGGATCGGGTCTTGTGCGTTCTGCTGCGGGGATTGCGGCGCGGATGGAGATTCGGCGAGGGGCGCTGCAAAAAAAGCTTGACAATCTTCTTCCCGAGGACTAAAGAGAGATACACATCGGCATCCCCGGCTCCTCACCCCACTCCACCGGGGGCCTCCCACTGGGCCGACATTTTCCCCAAGCTCGGCTGGCATTCCTCCAGAATCGTTGTCTCCATCCAGATTCTCAGAAAGAGCGAGGACCCTTCCCATGGCAAGAGAAGACTTTCTCGGATACCCTCCGATTATTTATCACGGCGATCCTGGACCGGAGATCTACCAGACCATTGCTTCGCTCTCCCAGGAGAAGCAGGCTCAGGTAGCACAGGTGGTGAGCGAGGCTGTTGGAGCGATCGCCAACGTCAAAGGCGGCGCCTACTCCAAGATCGCTTCCATCATTGGCAGTGACGAAGGCTGAGGGTAATCCCCATGCCCGACAACCTGGCTATCTGTTCGGAGTACAGCGGGACAATTGCGCGTGAACGCGACACATCACGCATCGTGGTGCTGGTCGGCTTCAAGCGGCAGGGAAATCTCGGGTTGGGATATCTCGCCTCCACGCTGCGCGCGCGCGGCTACACCGTCGAGATTCTCGATTTCGAAGATCCCTTCGAGGAGATCCTCGCCGCCATTCAGCGCGCGGACCCGGTGCTGGTGGGCTTCTCGCTGATTTTCCAGTTTTATATCTTCCGCTTTGAGCACATGATGCGCCGGCTTCGCGAGCAGGGTTGCTCCGCTCACTTCACCATGGGCGGGCATTTCCCCAGTCTGAGTCATGAGCACACCCTCAAGCTTGCTCCGCAGCTTGACAGCGTGGTGCGGTTTGAAGGCGAATTGACCCTGCTCGAACTGGTGGATTGTCTGAGCACCGGGAGGGATTGGCGCTCCATCCAGGGCATTGCCTTCCGCGCCGGCGAGGCGGTCGTCGCAACTCCCCTCCGCGCGCTCATTCACGATCTGGACGAACTCCCGTATCCCGATCGCACGATCCAGCCGCATCAGGTGCTGGGGCGGCCCGTCATGCAGATGCTGGCCAGCCGCGGATGCGCGCGCACCTGCTCCTTCTGCTCCATCCACATGTTCTATCGCAGCGCACCGGGCAAAGTAGTGCGGACCCGCAAGCCGGCTGAGATCGCCCGCGAAATGAAGTTTCTGCATGAAGAGCGCGGCATAAGCCTCTTCCTCTTTCAGGATGACGACTTTCCCGTCTTCGGGCCGGTCTGGCATCGCTGGACCCGGGAATTCGTCTCCGAGCTCTACCGTCTCGATTTGCCCGGGCACATCCTGTGGAAGATCAACGCGCGCGCCGATGCCATTGACCCGGTGCTCTTTGCCGAGATGCGCGACGCCGGACTGTACCTGGTCTACATGGGACTGGAATCAGGCAGCGAAGAGGGGCTCATCACCCTCCACAAGAGTCTTACCGTGGAGCAGAACCTCCGCGCCGTCGACACCCTCAAGGAATTGGGCATCCTCTTCGATTTCGGGTTTATGCTCCTCGATCCTTCCAGCACCTTTGCATCGATTCTCGAGAATGTGGCCTTTCTGCGCAGGATTGTCGGGGATGGTTACATGGCGGCGGAGTTCTGCCGCATGATTCCCTACGATGGCACTCCGATCAAGGATCAGCTCGCCCGGCAGGGCCGCCTGCGCGGCGACGTGTGCAATCCGGACTACGAGTTTCCCGATCCGCGGATCTACGACTTTTATATTGCTGTGAATGAACTGTTGAATATCACCGGATGGATTCACGGGCTCAAAGCCTTATCGCCCCAGTTGAAGTATGTGTGGTCGGAGTTCGCGGTCATCGAGCGCCTGTTTCCATCCATGCCGGCGCTCGAGACTTATAAGAACACGCTGCGGCGCATTACCAAGGCGAGCAATGAAGTGCTCTTCGAGGTTGTGGAAGATCTGGTGTATGCCTTTCTTGAAGAACGAAAGGCGAAGTACACGCGCCGCGAACTGCGCGAGAAGTGCGGCCTCTTTGTGAACACCCTGGTTGAGGCGCGCAACGCATACGTTGAGAAGAACAGGATGCATTTCCTCAGAGAGCTGGGAATCGAGGAGCCACAGGCGGTGGCATAGTCGAAACCGGAATGTGTCGCTTATTCCGGGTTTATCCGGAAATACCCACGACTGCGGTGCGGTGTCTGCTGTTTCGGCGGGAAAGTTGGCGCCAAGGAGGAGACCCATGCTGTTCGATCCGCGGGCCAGGCCTTTGTCCTTCGTTTCTTGGAGCGAATCTTCTGTTACGGTGCGCTGCAGTCGGGATGGACTCCTCCTTGCGGGCGTGGTTTGGCTCTGCTGCGCGCCCGCGGGAGGCCAGCTCCTTAACAAGAACTTGCCGATCAAGGGGGACAACGGGCAGGTGTACCTGTCGGCGCCTTACATCGTGCCCACCTACGGTTGCTCGTTGCGCGTCAGAATCATGTCTTTTGTGCCCGGCGCCACCATCAATGTTTACCTCACCGCGACACAAGCCGGTCCAGTCTCCCCCAAACAACTGATCGGCGGACCCGTTGCGCTAGCCGTGAACGGCATGACGGTTCCCCTGACGCAAGCGCTGAAGACCTTCGATCAGCTCGAAGCGACCCAGACATTTCTCGGCGTTACCAGCGGTCTTTCCGCTCCCATGACCGTCGGGCCGATGCCGACTTCGCTGCCGCAACCGACCATCGATGGCAAGAATGTCTTTGCCTGCGGCGTTATCGCTCCCACGTACAACCTTCTGTCGGGAGTTGCGGTCAAGATCTTTGACAAGACCGCGGGCGGCGCGGTCATCGGCTCCGATACCACTCCTGACGATTGGGGAAGCAACTGGGACCCGGTTCTCACCTCGGCGCTCGATGCGCCTCCCAGAGCCTCGCCCGCGCACGACATCTATGCCGAGCAGTCCGCCTGCAATGGCGCAACCAGCGGTCCCGGTCCCGCTGTGTCGGTTCAGCCGCAACCCGCCGTAAACCAGCCCGATGTCGTCTCCGCCATCGTCGGCAACAATACCGTCACCCTCGGCGATCTGCTTACCGGCGCGGTCGTGCAAATCTTCGATCACAGCACGCCGCTCAATGGCCCCTCGGCTGCAACGGGCGACACCAACTGGTTCCTGCTCAGCCACCCCCTCACCGCGGCAACGATGGTGATGCCCCAGCAGAAGCTGTGCCAGGCCAGCACGCAAAAGAAAGAGTGGCCCACCACCAACACGATTCCACCGCCGGTGCTCGAGAGCCCCATCTGCCCGGGCCAGGGTGCAGCCTTCGTCAACAACTCCACCGTCAACGCCGCCCTGGTGCTGGTCAAAGGCTCTACTCCTGAGGGCTACGGCGGCGCGGCTACAGGAGTGGTGCCGCTCGATATCGCCGCGCCCGCGGTCTTTGCCACCGGCGACAAAATCAGGGTTGCGGAATACTTTACCAATGCCGGGAGCCCGCCGCCCGTCTATTCCAACACGGTCACCGTCGGCTGCAAGGTACACGTCAGGCAGGACATCGCAAATTTGACGCCCGCGCAAATCAACTCCTTAAGGCAGGGCTTCCTGGTGATGATGGAGCGTTCCCACCTCAATCCGAACGATCCCACCGGTTTTACTTTTCAGGCCAACATCCATTCGACCGTGGCCGGGAGCAACATGTGCCCCATGGGAGATCCCTCGAATCCGCTTTGGGATCAGTGCCAGCATTACAGCGATTTGTTCTTTCCCTGGCACCGCATGTACCTGTATTACTTCGAAAGAATTCTGCGTGCCGCCTCGGGCGACCCCAACCTTGCGCTTCCCTACTGGAACTATGAATCCGCCTCTGAACAGGCGCTTCCCTCGCCTTACAGGACGCCGGCCGTCGACTGCGCCGGCGACCCTGCATCGCATCCGGGCTGCAACCCGCTCTACATACCCGGCCGCCCCATGAATGGCGGACAGCTTCTGGCGGCAATTGGCGCCCCCATGGGCATTACGAACCCCGCGGACGATTCGACAGCGATGGGGGACGGCACCTTCGAGGGCACCTCCATGACTCCGGAGTTCGGCGGCGCCCCGCCGCCCGGGACCCCCCCGGCCGCATGCCACTTCGACCCCGACACCGCCCAGGGCGACCTGGAGGGAGCGCCTCACGATGTAATTCACGACGTCGTCGGCGCTCCCTACATGTGCTGTCCTGACAAGTCGGCGAATGATCCGGTCTTTTATGCGCATCACACGGAGATCGATCATCTCTGGCAGGTCTGGCTGGAGCAAGGCGGCGGGAGGTCGAATCCCACTTCCGACTCGGCATGGATGAACACCTCATACCGCTTTTATGACGAGACCGGAAATGTGGTGACCCTGGCGGTCAAGGACACTCTAGACACGGTGACGCAGTTGGATTATCGCTACGATGATGAACCGCAGGCGGGAGCCATGGCGCGTCGCGCGAGCGCTCGAGCGGCGGTGGCGCAGCAGTTCCCGCCAACGCCTCCCGAACAGATTGCGGTCAGCCCTCAGACGGATGTGGGTTTGAGCAACGAGACCCTCCACTTTCAGCTTGCGCTCACTGCCGACGCGGCGGCCAGGATCAACCAGCTCTTGGAGGACAAGCAATTCAGCCACGCGATCGTTCTCAACCTCGCCGTCGGGCAGGCAGACGAGCCGACCGGTGTTTACTACCAGGTCTTCGCAGATCTTCCCGCAGACCAGACGCCGACCTATAAGTCGATTTACTACGTCGGCAACCTGGGCCTCTTTCTACCCAAGGGCGCAGAAGTCACCAAGAGGTTCGAACTTATTCCGGCGATTCGGGCGCTGATGGATCAGAAGGCCTGGGATGCAAGTCAGCTGACCATTACGCTCGTTCCTCGCGGACTTGTAAACCCGGACGGGACACCGCTGCCCCTGCAGCCCGGCGTACAGGCCACCATCAGGAAGGTGAGTGTAGTCGCCCAATAACCATCGGGCCTTTCATTTGCGTCAATCGCCGCCATTTCGATGCGCTGAATGCCGCCCGCACCGCCGGCGCCGCTGTTCTGCACACGTCTCAGGATCGTTCTCCGTATCTGGGGCAAACGCCCAAAGGCAGGGTGCTTGTGCCGTGGTTTGCGCCCGAGCCCGCTATTCCGGTGCTCCTGGCAAGGGCTCCGAGCCCTCCGCTTCTGCTTCTGCTGCGTTCACCAAGTGGCCGCGCAGGGTCAAGTAGAAGAGCAGCTCGACGCGGCTGGAAACTCCCAGCTTTTCAAATGCCCGAAACAGGTAATTCTTCACCGTGTGCTCACTCAATCCTAATTCGCTGGCGATGGCGCGGTTCGTCCTTCCCTTGGCCGCACATTGAACCACCTGTAGCTCCCGCACGGTCAAGCTGGGCGAATTGTCCTCCATAACCAGGCTGGGTGCCGGAATACTCCTGATCGCATCCAGCAGAGCTTCCGATTCCTGCTTGCCCGCCCAGAGAAAGCCCTGGCCCACGCGCTGCACGCAATCGAGGAGCGAAGCAAAGGGCTGTTCCCGCGAGAATACCCCGCGCGCGCCGGAGCGAAACGCGTTGACCACCGCGTCATGCGTGGACTGGTTGAGAAGGATCACCACGGAGACATTCGGGTACTCGCGCCCCACCGCTTGAGCCAGATCGAAGCCGCTGCGGCACTTCGAATTTAGTTCGGATGCGATAACCACCACATCGGCATGGCCCGACGCCAGAACGCGAAGAAGATCGGATGATTGGATGGCGATTGCATCGCAGCCTCTGCTTACCCCTAGAGCATGAGCCAGAAGATCGCTGCTCATCGAGTCGCGATCGACTATCAGGACACGCAGTTTTTTGTCGCGATCAGGCTGATCGTTGCGGCGCCGCAACGGTTCCTTGGCACTTCTGTGCAGCCCCAGGCGGTGTTCCGTCTGGTTTCGCAGGGAGGCGATCCGCGATGTGCGTGGGCGCAGTTGCAAGCAATGACCTCCACTCGCCGAGGAATGGAAAACGCACGCTTTGGCCCGATGACAGGGATTGCAAAATTCCCGGCTTTCGACTTCCAAACACTCCCATTGGGGAGAAAGTAATTGGAAACGATCGCTTTTTGAAATCAATCGAATTGCAGCCAGAGGGAGGAGATAGGCTGCCTAACGAGGGGGAGCGGACACCAGTATATCTACTGTACCTTAATCTTCGCATTCCGCAAGAAGTTTTTGAATACAAACTTTCTTCTCTAGCGCAGGCCGGGGCGATCTCTCCTGGCGCCGGCGAACCCTGGCTCTGCGAGCCCAGGGCATTCAAACCTCGCCCACAGCCTCGGTGGAGAATGTCCAACCCGCCTGAACATCCAATCGGCTCACATGAAATTCAAACCATCATCCGCTTGTTACTTGCCCTGAGGCGTCCTACGCTGATGGCACTTATGGGTCAGGGCTCTGTAGCTGTGCGTACCCCCGAACGGCGAGCCGCGATTCGCTACAAGCTGCAGTTGCCCGTGATCTTTCGCTGGAGCGACGAGACCGAACATACAGAGGGCGGCTTCACCAGTGAAGTTGCGCTTGACAGCACGATGATTCTCAGCAGCAAGTGTCCACCGGTCGGATCGCATGTTTGGGTCGAAGTTCTGATCCCCTCGCCGGACAAGAGCGGCGAAGAACTTAGAGTCGAGTGTTTTGGAAAGGTAATTCGTGTCATTGAACAACCGGGGCGGAATTCTTTTGTTGTCCATGGAATATTCAACGACGAAGATCTCATGCGCCAGGTGAACGCGTGAAGGATGAGCGCAAATCTGCAACTTGGGACAGGAAGCGCGAGAGCGCACTGTGAACGATATGGCATTTTGGTGTCCACGCCTTGGGTCACGGCCTGCGTTATGCCCATCTGCTTGACTTAAGCCGCTTTCTAGCGTGGGCGATTTGCACAGCGTGAATCGCAGATCCCCTCCGAACTTGGGAAGCGTTCGTGGGACTGAAAGAGCGAAGCCATGCGCGAAATACCCTCTGAAAGAGCCTTCGGATTCGGGATGCGAGAGGAGAACCGGTTGATCGAGCACGGGTTCGCGAAGGAGAACGATCGCAGCAACCCGTGCTGGTTCGCGGTGTGGACGCGGTCGCGGCAGGAGAAGCTGGCCGCAGCCATGCTCGGGTCTCTCGGCATCCATCACTTCCTTCCCATACGATCGGAGATCCGGCAGTGGAGCGATCGCAGACAGAACGTGGCAGTACCTCTGTTTAGCGGCTACCTGTTTGTAAGGATCAATCCCGCCAAAGATACGCGGCTCAGCATTCTCCGCGTCCCCGGCGTGGCCGGTCTGGTGGGCAACCACTCGGGGCCGGTGCCGATTCCGGAGCGGCAGATCGAGGATATTCAAACAGTGCTGGCAACACAAACACAATGCGTCGTTCTCCCGTTGCTCGAGGAGGGCGACATGGTGCGCGTTGTCCGGGGACCGCTGGCCGGTGTGGAAGGCAGGTTGCTCCGTGGCAATTCCGCAATTCGCCTTGTCATCTCCATTGAGTTGATTCACCAATCGCTGGCCATCAATGTCTCCAGGGAAGATGTCGAGCTGGTGGCGCAGCGCGCGGCGTGAACCGGCTGATTCACGCGAATTGCCGGCCGCGCCTAG
>JASHUF010000055.1 GCA_030040175.1 Acidobacteriaceae bacterium | reverse complement strand
CTGTAATCCCAGACGGTGTGCTTGCCCGATACCAGGGTCGAGCGCGAGACAAAATCGCGAATCACGAAATCGTAAAAGCCCTGGCGCAGGTTCTGCTCGGGCGAGTAGCGGAACGTGCTCTGGATGGCGCAGTCGCTGAGCTTGCTGGAGACATCCTGCAGAGTGAAGGTATGGTCGCTCTGCGTGTGCGCGAAATAGTAGATGATTCCATGCTGCTCCATCAGTCGCGAGATGAAGTCGAAGTCGGTTTCGCGGTACTGCGTGCAGTATTCCATGGGAGTATACGTGGCGCTGGTCTGGTCCGAGGGGCTGATGTTGTACGGGCTCAGCACAGCTTTGATCACATCCACAACCGTCTTGTCCTGGAATACGCGCGTATTCTCGTTGAGCGTCAGCGTCCACACGTTGGGGACCACGCGAGCACGGTAGGTATTGAATTCCTGGTCGCCCCCGGTCATTTCGAAGCTGGCAACGATGCCGTTGATGTAGCGCATCGTGTTTTGGTCGTCCGCCGAAATGCCCACGCACACCTTCTGCCCGACAATCTTGGTGGGATCGACCGCCGTGCCGGTTTCGGCAAGCAGCTCCAGACGGTAGTCGAACAACTCTGAGATGCCTTCCACGCCGGCCAGGCGCTCCGGGAGCAGCACGTTGGACCCCAGCGGGCTGGTGAAGTTCAGAAGCCGGTTCGTTTGTAAGATTGCGCACATATCGTTGTACTTTCCGTTTCCGGAGATCCCGCCGCGCGCGCCACCGCGCAGCGGAAATCCCGTCGAACTGATCAGGCTGCACTACCACAGGTAAGTGAAGTTGTTATCGGTTCCAACGCCCACTTGCACCCGCTCCATGGGCGACTCCTCGGCCATGCGCGAAAGCACCTGGCGCGAGATCTCGGGAAGCATGGTGTTGGAGAGGATATTGTCCACGTTGCGCGCGCCGCTTTCCACTTCCGTGCAGCGCTTGGCCACCTCGTCGATCACCGTGTCGTCGCAAACCATGGCAATCTTGTGATTCTCCTGGATGCGGCGCTGAATTTTGCCGAGCTTGAGCAGGATGATCTTCTTGAGCGCCTCGTCGCGCACCGGGAAGTAGGGAATGATCATCATGCGCCCCAAAAATGCGGGCTTGAAGATCTTGTTCAGCTCCGGCTTGATCGCCGTCACCAGGCCCTCGGCGCCGGGCATCGTTTCTTTGTCCGCCGTCAGCTTGGCCACGGTGTCTGTGGCGGCGTTGGTGGTCAGAATGATGATCGTGTTCTTGAAGTCGATCGAGCGCCCTTCGCCGTCTTCGAGGTTGCCCTTGTCGAAGACCTGGTAAAACAGCTCGAGAACGTCGGGGTGGGCTTTTTCCACCTCATCGAGCAGCACCACCGAGTACGGGCGCCGCCGCACCGCCTCCGTCAGCACGCCGCCTTCGCCGTAGCCCACGTATCCCGGGGGCGAGCCCTTGAGCGTGGATACGGTGTGCGCCTCCTGAAACTCCGACATATTGATGGTGATTAGGTTTCTTTCGCCGCCGTACAGCAGATCGGCCAGCGCCAGCGCCGTCTCCGTCTTTCCCACGCCGCTGGGACCTACCAGCATGAAAACGCCTACCGGCTTGCCCGGATCGTCGAGCCGCGCGCGCGAAGTGATGATGCGCTGCGCAATGGCCGCCAGAGCGTGATCCTGCCCGATGACGCGTTTACGCAGGTGACCGTCGAGATCGAGCACCGCGGCAATTTCGTCTTTCACCATCTTGCCCAGGGGTATGCCCGTCCATGCGGAGATCACCTCGCCCACGATGCGCTCGTCCACGCACACATGGATGAGCGGGTTCTCGCCCTGAATCTGCGTGAGCCGCTCTTCCAGCGCCTTCAGCCCGCCCAGCGTGGCTTTGAGCTCCGGCTTGCTTTCGTCCTCCTGCTTCACGGTTTCGGCGCCGCTCTCCAGCGCCTCGCGCATGGCGCGAATCTGCTTGACCAGATCCACTTCCTGTTCCCATTGCGTCTTCAGCTTGGCGAGCGAAGCCTCTTCCGCGGCAAGACTGGTCTCGATGGTTGCCAGGCGTTCGGCGTGATCCTCGCCTACGGCTGTTTCCCGCTCGAGAATCTGCTTCTGCACCTTCAGGTCGTCGATGCGGCGCGTGGCGTCCTCGATCGGCGGAGGAATCGTGTTCTGCCCCAGCGAGAGCCGCGCGCAGGCGGTGTCGAGCACGCTCACTGCCTTGTCCGGCAGCTGCCGGCCGGCGAGATAGCGATGCGAGAGCCGCACCGTGGACGTGACCGCCTGGTCGAGGATGCGCAGGTTGTGATGCTTCTCGAGCGCAGCCACAATGCCGCGTAGCATGGTGTCGCACTGCACTTCCGACGGCTCTTCCACCTTCACTACCTGGAAACGCCGCGCCAGCGCCGCGTCTTTTTCGAAATACTTCTTGTACTCGGACCATGTGGTAGCCGCAATGGTGCGTAGTTCGCCGCGGGCCAGAGCCGGCTTGAGCAGGTTGGCGGCATCGTTCTGCCCCGCCTGCCCCCCTGCGCCGATCATGGTGTGCGCTTCATCGATGAACAGAATGATGGGGTGCGGCGAAGACTTGACCTCCTCGATCAGTCCCTTGAGCCGGTTTTCGAACTCGCCCTTTACCCCCGCGCCGGCCTGGAGCAGCGCCAGATCCAGGCTGTGCAATTGCACCGGCCTGAGCGCCGGGGGCACGTCTCCAGCGGCCAAACGCAGCGCGAAGCCCTCGACCACCGCCGTCTTACCCACGCCCGCCTCGCCGGTGAGGATGGGATTGTTCTGCCGGCGGCGCATGAGGATGTCAACCACCTGACGAATTTCCTGGTCGCGGCCCAGCACCGGATCAATTTTGCCCGCCTTGGCCTTCGCCGTCAGGTTTTCCGTGTACTGGTCGAGGTGCGGCGTCTTGCCGCCGGGCGCGCGCCCAGGAGCTCCGGCTTCGCCCGGCGCGCCGGGGACGCCGGTGGAAAGCGCCGCCGCGGTCTCGCGCGATTTCTCCGTAACCGCGTAGAAGTCCTTGCGCAGCGCCTCAGGCGGAATGAGCTGAATCTCCTTGCTGACGTCGCGGATCAGGCGCGCCAGCTCATTGTCAGAAATCAGCGCCAGCAGCGCAAAACCGGTGCGAATCTGGCCCGCATCGTACTCGATGGTGGCGATGGTCCACGCTTCGGTGAGCATCTTCACCAGTTGCGGGCTGAACGCCGGGCTGCGCGCGTTGCCCGTCTTCAGCCGGTCCAGGCTGCGCTGCAGCTCGGTCGTCAGCCGCGAGCGGTCGACGCCGTACTGGCGCAGGATGAAAGCGACGTCGTTATCGGAGCTGTCGATGGCTTTGAGAAGGAAGTGCTCCACTTCAATGTCGTAATGGGTGCGGGATACGCACAAGCCCGCTGCAGCTTCCAGCGCGCTACGGGTGGGATCGTTCAATTTGCCGATCAGCGATTTCAGGTTCAGGCTCATTCTTCTTCTTCTCCAGGAGCAATCTTTGGCTCAATAAAATTCTACGATTCACGTTAACCGGTAAGTCGCCTCATCGGGATCGCGTTCCAGCGCCCGGTTCTTGACCCAGCTCACCAGCCCCAAACGCGACGCCCCGATTCCCTCCTCGCCCAGGTTCATGCGCGGCACCTCCTCGCGCTCCAGCACCAGCTGGATCACGTAGTCGAATTCGCGGTTCGTGTAGAGCCGCACCCAGGCGCGCAGCTCTAGGTTCGCGGGCGCGCCGGGCAAGAACTCGCGATAGCGGTCGAAGCTCAACGGGCCGATGCGCAGCGTGACCGCCCCGTGATAATCGAATGCCTCGTCACCGACAATCGTGCCCATGCCCAGCTGCTCGCAAAAGACGCCGGTGTCGCGGAGAAAGGTGCGATTCTGCGGAGGAAGACGGCGCCAGGTCCCGGTGAACTGCTCCACCGAAACCGGAACCTCGAAGTAGTCTTCGATCAGCTGCTTCAGTCCCTGCGCCGTCGGCCGCCGGGCTGAGAGCAGGCCCGCGTAGTACAGGCAGGCCTCGTCTTCGATCTCCATGCGGCCGGTAAGCGCGTTCGTGCCCAGACCGACAAAATCGAGCAGCCTTTCGCTGATCAGGTCGTCGCCGGCGCCCGTCCGCTCGAAGGCCACATAGAACCGGTACTTCTGCCAGCCGCGGTAGAAAAGCGAGACCATGCGGTGGTTGAAGATGTCGAAAAAGTCGCGGGGGCCGCGGTCCTTGGCCTTCGCCCGCTCCAGCAGAAACTCCGTGTACGCGTGCGGAAGCACGCCGACGGCGGCGCTCAGGCCCATGAAGTTCACAAACAGTTTTGGCGGGCCGTTTTTGCCCGGCTGAAAATCCTGGATCTCGCTTGCGGGGAAGGCCAGCGTGGGCACGGAAGAGAACTGCACCACTTCCGACTGCGGCGACACAAAAAGCCCCACCGGATTCCGCTCCGGATAAAGCCGCTCGAGCAGGCGCACGGCCTGGAAGAACCGAAAGCAGTAGGGCTCCTGCTCCAGCATCGCGCGCACCGGCTCGAACCGCGGATCGACTTTCAGACCGGGTTTCAGATCAGGGGCTCGTATCCCGCCTTCGGTGGCCATTCGCCCAGCGGCTCCTTTCTCTGGCTGGTGCGCGCCGCCAGTTGGCAAAAACTGTTGATCGAGGTGTAGCAGCCCAGAAAGCGGTCGAGCACATTGGCGAACAGATACACGCCTCCGCCCACGAACTGCCGCTCGTCCAGTTCCACTTCCACCCGCGTGCCCCGCGCCGGCAAATTCCCGTACACCGACTGCATGATGGCAAAGTAAGGACTGGAGCTCATGTTGACAATTCCGCCAATCTGGTTTTCGAGATAGGAGGAATCAGTAAAGTTGTGCAGCCGCAAAATCTCCTGCAGAGAGGCGACTCCTTCCTCCGAAATGGAAAGATAATTCAGCGACAGCTGCGAAACCAACCGCCACAACTGGCTCTTCACGCGCGGAGGATCATAGCTGGGCGTGGGTCTGCGCAGTGCCGTAATCTGCCTAATCGCAGGATACTCTTCGGCCGCGAAATCCCCGTCTTCGAGACCGAACGGCAGCCGCGAGGGAAGATCGAAATCCGAGCAGGAGCAGCGCACCGTGAGCACTTCGGCGTTGGGCTCGGCCAGCACGCCGTCAATGTCCGCGAATGAAAGATGCATGGTGGAAGGCTCGCGCTCGCCCAGTTCGTTTCGGCGCCGGACCGCATGCCAGTAAACGCGCGTGCTTTCCTTCCTGGCCTGGAAGCGATAGGAGTAGAGCGGCTCAAGTTTGATGCTCTCGCGCCGGCTCGTGCTCGACGCCATCACTTCGTCGATGGAGTGAATCTCCTGCGTCTCTTGCCGCCGCACGGAGGGAATCACGTGATACTCGTGCTTGGTGTGCGTCACCAGGATCGGCTCCGCCACCTGCGAGTAAAGATTCACGATCGGCGTACAGCCCAGCCGCAGGGTGCGCGCCGAAACCCCTGTTTCCAGGTCCTGGCTGCGCTCCGGCCGCTCAAAGCGCGAAAAACCAAAGAGGATCTCCGCCTGCTCGCCGCATCCAGCCTCGGCAATGGCTTCGAGCCCATTAAGCTCGAAAAACAGAAATTTTTCCGAAAAGGTAAAGTACTCCTGCAGCAGCCGGTAGCCGTCGAAGGAGCGCTTGGGATACGGCAGCAGCGACTCCTTTTCCTCAAAACCCAT
>JASHUF010000502.1 GCA_030040175.1 Acidobacteriaceae bacterium | reverse complement strand
TGCCACCACGCTGACCTTTGGCTTGGCGGCCAATCTGTTTACTGCAGTTTTTGTCTCGAGGGTGATCTTTGAAGCCCATTTGAACAACCTCAAGCCGGGAGAGATGGTTTCGATTTAAGGGACAAGGGACAAGGGACAAGGGACAAGGGACAAGGGACAAGGGACTGAGGGACTCAGGGACTCAGGGACTAAGGGACTAAGGAACTAAGGGACTAGGGGACAGGGGACAGGGGACAAGGGACCGAGGGACTGAGGGACTAAGGGACTGAGGGACTAAGGAACTAAGGGACTGGAACTGATCGCATAAATGGCTTTGTAAAAGGGCCCGACTTTAGTCGGGCCGCAAAGGCCGCATCAACGTTGGGGCTTTAGCCCCTGAGGGCCGTTTTCTCATCGCCATGGGCCATTGATGCAACCAGTTCTAGCACTTCTGGGACAAGTCGAAACCCTTCGGTTTCCCGTTCGAGAAAGCTAGGAGCTGGCAGCGAAGAGCTAGGAGAAAAAAGTGGAATTCTTTCACAGCGTAAGCGTGGACTGGCTCGGGAAGAAATGGTATTTCTTGGCCTTTTCCATGATTTTCAGCGTGGCCGGCGTGGTCTCGATGGCCTGGCATTACAAGACCATCGGCAGCCCCGTGCCCCTGGGCGTTGATTTTCGCGGCGGCACGCAGGTCGAGGTGCAATTCCTTGAGACGCCGGACCTGAACCGGATCCGGCAGGCTGTGGGCGCGGCCGGGATCAAGGACGCCGATATTTCCATTTTTGGCGAGGCAGCCAAGAACGATGTGCTCATCAGCCTGCCGGAGCAATTAAATGAAGCCGCGCTGGACACCGGCCGGGCGCAGGTTGAGGGCGCGCTGAAAGCGCACTACACCAGCAACTTTAATGTGCGCAGCGTGCAGGTGGTGGGGCCCACGGTGGGTCACCAGTTGGAGAAGCAGGCCACGCTGGCCACACTCTACTCCATGCTGGGGATGCTGATTTACCTCTGGTTCCGGTTCCAGCTCATCTATGGCGTGGCCGCGGTGGTGGCCTGCTTTCACGACACCCTCATTACGGTAGGCTTCTTTGCGCTCACCAACCAGGAGATCAGCCTCACCGTGATCGCCGCCATTCTTACCCTGGTGGGCTACTCCATGAACGACACCATCGTGGTCTTCGACCGCATCCGGGAGAACCTGCGCATCAGCCGGCGCGAGCCCCTGCCCATCCTGGTCAACCGCAGTATCAACCAGACGCTGAGCCGGACGGTTCTTACCTCGGGGCTGACCTTCCTTACCGTGCTCTCCCTTTACGTCTTCGGGGGCCAGGTGCTGAAGGGCTTTTCATTTGCGCTGGTGGTGGGTATTCTAATCGGTACATACTCGTCCATTGCAGTGGCTGCGCCTATGCTGGTGGCGTGGCAGGAGTGGCGTGCAAAGAAAGGCAAATCTACGAGTCTCCCGGCGGCAAGGCGCTGAAGAGTCTGAATATCTGACCCGGCCGGCAGGGAGAAGGAAGATCTGGCGGGGCCGAGGCCAAGTTTGCTGGCGCAGAAGGAGTGGAAATGACCCAGGCCGGAGGGGTAAATCGGGAGGCTGGAAGCTCCGGAATTTTGCACCAAAAATGCAGCAATTTTTGCACTGGAAGCATGGTTCTGATAAGGTTGACACGCTTCTTCTGACTCGCCGCGGCGCCCGGGAACCTTCGCCAGCTGAGCGGTGTCTAAACTAAGGGCGATTTTCTCTCCGGCCGGCGCGAACATCGCGCGCCAGAGAGCCTGCATGGACGGGGGTAGGGTATGGATAGCGAAGCATTGATTGTTCGATGGGTGGTAGGCGTCGCCGTTTTCCTCATTCTGCTGAGGCTTCTCAACTATGTGGCGCGGCGCGACAAGCTCGCCGGGTGGTTGTTCACTCTGGAGTGGGGAGCCCTGGTGGTTTTTGTCAATATCGGGCTCGCCCAAGAGGGTGAGATTTCAGCCTGGGGTGCGGCCGTCGGCATCCTGGTTTGGCTCGTCGGCGTTGGCGTTGCTTTGCGCGAGGCTTGGAAACCCCGGCAGGAGCCGGAGTTCTCGGGGATGTTTTCGGACTCGACGTTTGAGTCCTCGGGAAGGGTGGAGAACAAAAAAGTATTTCGCTATATGTTCGTAACCCTTCAATGCTGCTCCCTGGTTCTGATTTCGCTGATTTTGATTCCTCTCATCTATCCTGAGGCGCTGCCCAAGGCAGCCATGCTCACGGTTCTCACCACCCCACCCCCGCCGCCCCCTCCACCGCCCCCTCCACCGCCTCCTGAGGTCCACATCGTCCATGTACAGTCGGAGATGATGAACAATCAGCTGACAGCTCCCACCAAGATCCCAAAGAACATCGAGATGGTGTCGGAAAAGGAGGCTCCGCCGAGCAGCTTTGGCGTGGCCGGCGGCCTGGACGGCGGCAGCGGCGGCGGCGTGATGGGCAGCATCTTCGGCAGCGGCAACGGGCCGCAGGTGAAAGCTGCGCCCCCCAAGAAGGTGAACATCTCGGCCGGCGTGGCTGTGGGCATGCTGATCCAGAGGACGATGCCGATTTATCCGCCGATTGCCAAGGCGGCCCGCGTCTCCGGCACGGTGGTGCTGCAGGCGACGATCTCGAAACAGGGCACCATCCAGGATTTACGCGTCATCAGCGGTCCGGCGATGCTGCAGCAGTCGGCTCTCGATGCCGTGCGGCAATGGCGCTACCGTCCTTACCTGCTCAACAATGAGCCCGTCGAGGTGGAGACCACGGTCAACGTGATCTTCACGCTCGGAGGTTGAAACAGCTTATGGCTCTCTGCCGCAATGGCTGCAGAGAGCTTTTCCCTTTGACCTGAATGCGCATTTCGAAAGAGCCGCATTCCTTCGACGCCTGCATTGCGGGCTCAATCCATCAATAACTCCTTAGGAGGAAAGATTCAGTGATTCTCGCTCAACTCACTCATTTCGCTTCGCACGCCGTGAATTCCCTGGCCCTGTTCCAGGATGAGGGCCAGACGGTCGGCTTCAGCCCGATGCAGCTCTGGGCCCACATGGGCTGGCTGGCCCGCACCGTGGCCATCGTTCTGTTCATCGAATCGGTCTGGTCGCTGGCGGTGATGATCGACCGCTATCTCTACTACTCGGCCGCGCGGAAACAGTCGCGCGAGTTCGCGCCCAAGGTGGCCGGCGCGCTGAAGGATAGCAAGCTGGAAGAAGCCATCAAGATTGCCGACCGCAGCAAGAAGTCGCACCTGGCCGAAGTGGTGACGGCCGGCCTGCAGGAGTTCCGCGCCTCGGCCGGCGTGGCCACTCCGGAGACTATCGAGAGCTCGGGCCGTGCCCTCGAGCGGGCCGAGGCCATTGTGCACGCCAAGCTGAAGCGGGGCCTTGGCGTCCTGGCCACCATCGGCGCCACGGCGCCTTTCGTGGGGTTGTTCGGCACCGTGGTCGGCATTCTGCACGCATTTGACGCCATTGCAACGCAGAAGGAATCCGGCATCGGCGCGGTCGCCGGCGGTATCGCCGAGGCGCTGGTGACCACGGCCTTCGGCCTGCTGGTGGCCATCCCCGCCGTGATGGCGTTCAACTATTTCACCGGACGTGTCGAGGCCTTCGACGTGGAGATGGACAACTCCTCCAGCGAGCTTCTCGACTACTTCATCAAGCAGAGCCACAAGCGGTGAAAGGGTTTTAGCCAGGCGAGAATCCGCGCCGGCCGGGCGGGCGGGAGCCTTCCCGGCCGGCAATTTGAAGTTTTTCTGGCGGCCTGAGCGCGGCACCAGCGGACTGGATCCGCTGACAATTTCAAAGGTACGGAGCCCACCCCATGGGAATTGCAGTTCGCGACGAAGGGAAGAAGGTAAATTCCAACATCAACGTCACCCCGATGGTGGACGTGATGCTGGTGCTGCTCATCATTTTCATGGTCATCACGCCCATGCTGCAGAACAAAGTGCAGATCGACATGGCCAAGGTGGAGAATCCCACGGCCATGCCGGATGCCGACAAGGACGACGCCATCGTAGTGGCG
>JASHUF010000501.1 GCA_030040175.1 Acidobacteriaceae bacterium | reverse complement strand
GGCGCCCACGTGGTGGTGGCCGACCGTGATGCCGAGGGCGCGGCCCGCGTCTGCGCGGAGCTGGCCAACCTTACTTCGGCCGAGTTCACCGCTTCCACGCCCGTGGACATTCGCAGCCGCGAGGCCATCCGCGCCGCCATCGATGCGGCCGTCGCCGCTTTCGGCGGCGTCGATATCCTGGTGAATACCGCGGCCCTGTTTCCCTCCTCGCCCGACGGCGCAATTCCCGACAGCGCCTGGTCCACCACCCTCGATGTGAATGTGACCGCCAATTTTCTGCTGGCCACGGAAGTGGCCAAGGTCTTTGACGAGCAGGGCCTCCATGGCAACATCGTCTTCACCAGCTCCGCCAACGCCGTGGTGGCCAAGCGCGGCAGCGAGGCCTACGACGTAAGCAAGGCGGCGCTGTCGCATCTGGTGCGCGAGCTGGCGGTTTCGCTTGCCCCCAACGTGCGCGTCAATGCCATCAGCCCGGCCACGGTGGTGAAGGGTTCCACCATGTTTCCCCGCGACCGCGTGCGCGCCTCGCTGCTCAAATACCACATCCCCTTCCAGGAGTCCTTCAGCGACGAGGAGCTGCGCAGCCGCCTGGCCGCCTTTTACGCCGAGCGGACGCTTACGTTGAAGACCATCGACCCGGCGGACTGCGCTGAGGCCATGCTGTTTTTGGCCAGCCCCCGCGCGCGCTGTACCACCGGCCACGTGGTTCCCGTCGATGGCGGCCTTACCGACGCGTTCCTGCGTTGAGCGGAGCTCACGCCATGCCGGAGCGCGCACGCGTCGCCATCGATCTGGGCGCCGAGAGCTGCCGCGTGGCGCTGCTGCGGTGGCCCGGCGGCAAGCCGAGAATCGACGTCATCCATCGCATCCCCAACGGCCCGGTCCATCGCGGGGCGTCGCTCCACTGGCCGCTCGCGTCGATCCTCGCCGGTCTCGAAGAAGGTTTGCGCCATTGCGCGGCGCTCGCTCCCGAGGGCATAGCATCCATCGCGGTGGACAGCTGGTCGGTCGATTACGTGCGCCTTGCCCCGGACTTGAGCGTCCTGCGCGAGCCATTCTGCTATCGCGACGAGCGCACCGTAGCCAGCAAGCAGGCAGCGGACACCTTGATTTCGCCGCTCGATCTCTATCAACGCACGGGAACGCTGCCTTTGCGCATCAACACGGTGTATCAACTGCTGGCCGACTCTGCCGCGGGCATCGACCCGCGGGCGCCGTGGGCCATGTTTCCCGAGTACGTTCTCTGTTGGCTGAGCGGCCGCCGCGTGGCCGAGTACACCAACGCATCGCACACCGGTCTGGTCAGTCTGAAAACCGGCAACTGGGACGACCATGTCTTCCGTTTGCTCGGTCTTTCCCTCGAGGCGGCTCCGCCCATCGTTCCTTCGGGCACCGTGCTCGGCCCGCTCAAGAGAGCTCTGGCGCAGCTTGAGGCGTTCCAGGAGACCCAAGTCATTGCAGCCGCAACGCACGATACCGCGGCGGCCATCGCGGGCATCTCCGGCGATCTCAGCTCCGGCGCTTACATCAGCTCCGGCACCTGGTCCCTTGTGGGCGCCACCACCGCCGCACCGGTCACCACGCAGGCGGCTCTCGAAGCAGGCTATGCCAACATTGGAGCCGCCGGCGGCGGCCTGCTCTTCCACTCGCTCATCAACAGCATGTGGGTGCTCAAGAAATGCATGGACGCGTGGGCCGCCGAAGGACGCGCTTGGGACATCGAAGACCTGGTCGCGAAGGCTGCCCAGAGCCGATCGGCCGGCGCCATCCTGGACATGGACGCCGAAACGCTCATGCTCGATACCGGCATGCCCGCCCGCATCAACGCCGAACTCGTGCGTCTCGGCTTCGCTCCCATCACTGATGCCCCCGGCAATGAACCCCAGTTTGCCCGCGTGATCTTCGAGAGCCTGGCGCTGCGCTACGCCGCCGCGCTTGCCCATCTCGAAAACATGCTGGGCCGCAAGTTCGATTGCGTGCACATGATCGGCGGCGCGGCGCGCAACAAGCTGCTCATCGAGCTGACCGAACGGTGCACCGGTCTGCGGGTCGAGATCGGCGAGTGCGAGAGCGCGACCGTGGGCAGCTTCGCCGTGCAACTGGCAGCCAGCGAAGCTTATGGAAGCCGCGTCACGCCGGACTCGATCCGCACCTGGGCACGGCGGCTCTGCGGACTCGACTAAGCGCCTGCGGTTGAAGTCTCGCCCCGGAATCGTTATTGCGGCGGTTCCAGGTTTCCGCCAAGCCGCTCACAACCTGGCGCCCATCTTGTTCGCCGTTGGGCGCCGCAGAAAAGCCGGCCACGAATGCAAGCGCCATCAAGGCGAAAGACATGCTCAGGCACACAAATCACGGCGGTTGGCGCCTCCCGGGAAGTTGGAGAGACGCGGTTCCACTTTACATTGGTAAAAGCCGCTGAGCGGCCGAGACACCACGGCCGAGCCGGCTGGGCTACTGCAAGGGATGACCAGAGGTCAAGATTCCACTGTCCCGGATTACCGAAGCACGGGGATGCCGATTACGGCAGATCGAAAGCCGCATAAATGTGCAACTTTCTCTCGGAAATTCAGAAAATTTCACTTGCGTTTTGGCATCGTCTTCCCTAAATTACTGCTGAAATTTGCCACCGACAGGTCCGATTTCCACCCGCGCGTTAACTCCAAGCGCGTAAGCCGGGCGAGTTTTTTTCGCTCCGCTGTAGCCGGCGAGCCGGGTTACACGGGATGGAATCCAGAGAGATTCGGTTCATAGCCAAGAGCGGGGACCGTCCCGGTGGTTCCCGCTCTTCTTTTTATGCAGGGCCAAGGATTGCGTTGACGGCTTCCCGCAGGGATGAGCAGCGTAGATCCGCGATCTCTCGAGCCTTCTCCTTTGACGGCGCGCTGTTCTCGCGCTCGCCTTCAATCAGGATGGTCCTTATCCCCAACCTCTTCCCGAATTCCATATCCACGCGCGAATCTCCAATCATGACGCTTTCCGCGGCAGAGATGCCGGGATACTCGGCTGCGGCCTGCTCAAATAATCCCGGCAGCGGCTTGCGGCAGTTGCACTCGCCATGGTCGTGGGGGCAAATGTAAACGGCGTCGATCTGCGCGCCGCTCGCGGCCAGGAGTTCCTGAAACTTCGCGTGAATCGATTCCACATCTCGCAACGCATAGCGGCCCAGGGCAATGCCGCGCTGGTTGGTCACCACAATGGTCCGCAGTCCCGCGCCGCGCAATCGGCCCAGCGCCGCCATAACCCCGTCCAGGATTTCGAAATCCTCCCAGCGCGCGACGTATTCCCCCTCCGGCGCTTTCCGGTTCAGCACGCCGTCGCGGTCAAGAAACACCGTCCTCACGTTGCTCCAGTCTGCGGCTTGGCGCGTCAGGGTCACGCGGTTATCATAGCGTGCGTTTCAGGAGAGCTTCCTTGTGCCCGCCGAAACAGGGCTTCTCCGGCTCGCGCTTCCCGCCGGCCGGCGCTGCTTGCTCTGCGGATACAATAGGGAGATGGACCTTCGCGCCCATCCGCAACCGGGACCGGCTCGACGGGCGAGTCCTCACGCATGAAGAATTTTCTCCGCCTTCTGCGCTACGGCCTGCCCTACACGCTCGAGTGGATTCCGGGCGTGCTTCTGCTGGCCGTCGTGGGCGTGCTGGACACTTTGCGCGTGGCGCTTTTTGTGCCCATTCTGGGCGTTGTGCTCAAGCCGCAATCAACCTCCAGCGCGCTGCCGTTGTTTCCGTCCGCTCCGCCCCGGTGGCGCTTCGACGTGCATAGCATGATTCCCGGCTGGATGCACATGCACAACGTGCTCACCGTGATTGCGGCCGCTCTGATCGGCTCGACCATCATCAAGGGAATTTGCGACTACGCCGGCACCTATCTGGTGAATTACGCCGGCTTCGGCACCATCACCGACCTGCGCAATCGCCTGTATGAGACCATCATCCGCCGCTCGGCCAGCTTCTTTCACCGTCACCCGACGGGAACCATCCTTTCCACGCTCATCAACGACGTGGACCGCGTGCAGACTGCGCTCAGCTCCGTGCTCGGCGATTTTCTGCAGCAGTTTTTTACCTTTGCCGCTACCATGTGTCTGGTCATCGCCCTCGGCGGCCGTCTGAGCTGGGCGCTGCTGTTGTTTGTGCCCGTTGTCGTCACTTCGGCGCGCCGCATCGGCCGCTCCGTGCGCAAGCGCACGCGCACCGGGCAGGACAAGCTGGCCGAGATCCAGAACATCCTGCACGAGACCGTGACCGGTAACCGCATTGTCAAGGCGTTCAACACCGAGCTCTGGGAGATTCTTCGCTTCCAGAAGGCCGCGAAGCGGCTCTTCCGCGCCAACCTGCACAGCGTCCGCGTGCAATCCATCAGCTCCCCGCTCATGGACACGATCGGCTCGGTGGCCATTGCGCTGCTCTTGTGGATTGGCCGCACCGAGATCCAGCACGGACGCATGACGGCGGAGGTCTTCATCACCTTCATCATTGCGCTCTTCAAGCTCTACGATCCGGTGCGCCGGTTTGCTTCGTATTACAACAACTTTCAACAGGCCATGGGCGCTTCGGCCTCCATCTTCGCCTTCTTTGACGTGAAGGACGATGTGATCGAACGCCCGCGCGCGGCGGTGCTGCCGCGCTTCCGCGATTCGATCCGCTTTGAGGACGTGGGCTTCTCCTATTCCAATGCCGATGGCGAGCAGCAGGTTCTGGATCACGTCGATCTCGAAGTGCGCGCCGGAGAAGTGCTCGCGGTTGTAGGTCCGAGCGGCGCCGGAAAATCCACTCTGGTCAATCTCATTCCCCGCTTCTTTGACGTCACTTCGGGTCGCATCGTGATTGGCGGACAGGACATTCGCGCTCTTACCCTGGCGTCGCTGCGCCGGCAGATTTCCCAAGTGACGCAGGAAACCATCCTGTTCAATGACACAGTGCGCAACAACATCGCTTACGGCCAACCCGATGCCAGATTTTCCCTGGTGGAGCGGGCTGCGCGCAACGCGCTGGCGCACGATTTCATCCTGCGCATGCCGCAGGGGTACGAGACCATCGTCGGCGAGAAAGGGTTCCGTCTCTCCGGAGGCGAGCGCCAGAGGCTTGCCATCGCCCGCGCCCTTGTCAAGGACGCGCCCATCCTCATCCTCGATGAGGCTACCTCCGCTCTCGACGCCGAAAGCGAATCTCTGGTGCAGGCTGCGCTCAAGAACCTGATGAAGGATCGCACCGTGCTGGTTATTGCCCATCGCCTTTCCACCATTCGCCGCGCCAATCGCATTGCCGTGCTCGAGGAAGGGCGCATCACCGCCGTCGGCTGCCACGAAGAGCTGCTGCTGACTTCGCCCACTTACCAAAAGCTTTATCATCTCCAGTTCATCGACATGCCGGAAGCGCATACCGGCAGTCCGCTGGCGCCTGCGCTCACCGCTTCTCCGGAGGCACGGTAGCATGCCTTTGTATTCGATGACTGGATTTGCGCTGGTGCAGGTCCGCGTCAATCCTCAGCTCAACTACACGATGAGCCTGAAAAGCGTGAACCACCGGTTTCTCGATCTGCAGTTCCGTTTGCCCGCCGGCCTGGACGCTCTGGAAATGGATCTGCGCAGGCTGTTCAAAGAGGCTCTCGTCCGCGGCCACGTGGAATTGACGCTCACGCTCGATCGCAGCGCGCAACAGAGAGGGGGCTACAATCGCGAGCTGGTTTCGGGCTATCTCGCAGCCTTCGAAGAGGCGCGCCGCGAGCATGGCCTCGAAGGCGAGCCGGACCTCAACTCCGTACTGCGGCTGCCGGGCGCATTGCAGTCCGATGGCGGCCGCGACGAGGATTTGGCCATGCTTGCGGCCAGCGTGCTGGAGCAGATCGCGCCGCTGCTTGACAAACTGAAGTCCATGCGCGCCCGCGAAGGCGAGGCTCTGGAAGCGGTTCTTTTGAACACGCTCGATCGCCTGGCGGAAGCCACGGAAGGGGTCGCCGCACTGCGTCCGGAAATCGAAAAGCGCTACCAGGAGCGCCTTGCGCAGCGCCTCAGCGCCGCCACGGGCCCCGAGTTCAATCAGCAGCGGCTGCTCGAAGAAGTGGCCGTTCTGGTGGAACGCAGCGACGTGGCCGAGGAACTGGCGCGCATGACCGCGCATGTCGCCCATTTTCGCGAGCTGCTTCAAAGCGGCGGCGAAGCCGGTAAGAAGCTCGACTTTCTGCTCCAGGAAATGAACCGCGAGGCCAACACCCTGCTCTCGAAGACCGGCGGCGTGAGCGGCAAGGGTACGCGCGTAACCGAATTGGGGTTGGCCATGAAAGCCGAGATCGAAAAGGCCCGCGAGCAGATTCAGAACGTGGAATGATTCTTCAGGTGTCAGGTGTCAGGTGTCAGGTGTCAGGGAGTAGGGAGTAGGAACCAGAACTCTCTGCAGGAACTCGGTTTGTAAAAGGGCACGGCCTTAGCCGGGCCGAAAGCGCCACATACGTGCTGGGGCTTTCTAGCATTTTCGGAATTGCCGTAGACCGAAAGCACACTCCTAAGTGGCTTTTTCCTCAAGAAGTCTAGGTGTATTCCGAAAATGCTCTAGCCCCTGAGGGAAGTTGCTTTTGGGCTCCGATCCACGACTGCAACCGGCTCTAGCGAGTAAAAGGCACGCGCAGCGAAAGCCACAAGGGAAGCGAGAACATTGGCGGGAATTCTTTTTATCATCTCGGCGCCTTCGGGCTCGGGGAAGAGCACGCTGGTGAGCGAGCTGCGCAAACAGGTGAGCGGTGTCGATTTTTCCGTCTCCTGGACCACGCGCGCGCCGCGCGGCTCAGAGGAAGACGGGCGCGAGTACCACTTCACCACGCGGGAAGAGTTCCTGCGCATGGTGGAAGCTGGATTGTTCCTCGAGTACGCTGAGGTCTTCGGCAGGCTTTACGGCACCGCGCGGCTTTCGCTGGAAGACGCGCGCGGCGCCGGGCACGATCTTCTTCTCGACATCGATGTCCAGGGCGCGGCCCAGGTGCGGCAGAAAATGCCGGAAGCGGTAAGCATTTTCGTTCTGCCGCCCAACCCCAACGTGCTGCGCACGCGGTTGCGCAATCGCAGCCGCGCAGAAGGCGTGGTGGACGAGGAGGAGGTGTATCGCCGCCTGGGCGAAGCCCGCAAGGAGATTGAGAATTTCCGGCAATACAGCTATATTTTGATCAACGACATCCTCGACCGGGCGGTTGCGCAACTGGAGGCCATTGTTCTGGCGGAACGCTTTTACCGCAATGGCGAACCGATTGCGTACCGTTCCCGCAGGGTGCTGGAAGTAGCCGCAGCCTGTTTGCAAACCAACTCGCAGGAGCGGATCAAGCCTGTGCTGGAGGCATTCGGAATTCTGGGCGACTCCGG
>JASHUF010000500.1 GCA_030040175.1 Acidobacteriaceae bacterium | reverse complement strand
CGGTGCTGCAGCTGGGCGACCTGCCCACGCAGCTGCAGCAGCAGGGCCTCGAGGCGCGGCGCGCGGTCAGCCCCAGGGGCGGCGCGGCCGATGCCGACGGCGCGCCCGCAGTCAAGACCCTCGCCGAACTCGAGCGCGAGGCCATTCTCGAAGCCATCCGCACCCTGAACGGCGACAAGCTGCAGGCCGCAAAACTGCTCGGCATCGGCAAGACCACGCTCTACCGCAAGCTCAAGGAATACGGGATCGCCGATCCGCTGCGGGAAGACTGAAAGGCAGCTGCTAGCCTTTAGCTTCTAGCTTCTAGCTCCTAGCTCCTAGCTGTCCGTGCCCGGTGGACCGCAGAAACCAACTCCAATCAGGAGTCGACAGGGTAAGCCAGGGGTTAAGAGCTAAAAGCCAGAAGTTAAAAGCTAGAAGCTAGAAGCTAGAAGCTGAAGTAACAGGAGCAGAGACCATGAGCATTCTGATGGTGACGGGAATCGAGGGAGCCCGCAACTGCGCCGAGACCGTGGGCGCGCAGCTGGGCATGGAGATCGAGGTGGCCGAAGGCCGCAAGGCCGCGCTCACGGCGCTGCGCCGGCGCGAGTTCGCCGCGGTGGTGGTGGACGAGACCACGGCGGAGTGCGATCCGGCCTCGGCGGAGGCCATCTGGGAGCACGCGGGGCTGGCCATTCCGCTGCAGATCAACTTTGCTCTCGCCGGCGCGGCGCGGCTGGTGCGCGAGATTCGCGCCGGGCTGCACCGGCGCGAGCGCGAGCAGTTGCTGGCGCGCCGGGCCGCGGCGGCGGCCATCGAAGCGGAGCTGAAGTCCACGGTGGCCGGGCTGCTCCTGCACTCGCAGCTCGCCCTCAACGGCGGCGAAGTGCCCGCGCCCGTCGCGGACAAACTGCGCGTGGTGGCCGATCTGGCCGGTAATCTGCGCCAGAAGCTGAATGCGCCCCTGGGGACGGGGGGTGAAAACGCCGCCTGACTCGCAATCGGAGTTCCTTCCGCACATCGCCGGAGCCTCTTCGAGGAAGGCTCCGGCATTTTTGTCCGCCATCGGGGCGAGGGCGGCCGCGGACTGTAATCTGAACATGGATGAAGAACACCGCTGTCCTTCTCATCGATTGCCCCGACCGCAAGGGACTGGTGGCGCGCGTCGCCGGCCTGCTCTACGAGCGCGGCGCCAACATTCTCCACGCCGACCAGCACCAGGACCACGATCTGGGGCTGTTCTTCATGCGCGTCGAGTGGGCCACTGCGTGGGGCAGCCCTTTGGACGAGAGCGGCGCCAGAGATGCGGTGCGCGCCGATGCGTTCGATGGCAACTTCGATCTTGAGGGATTTCGGGACGCCTTTGCCGTGCTCGCCCGCGAGCTCGGCATGCGCTGGCAGCTGACGACGAATGCACGACGGCCGCGCGTGGCGCTCTTCTGCTCCCAGTTTCTGCACTGCATGGCCGATTTGCTGCACCGCTGGCGCACGGGCGAGCTCGACTGCGAGATTCCCCTCATCGTCTCCAATCACCGCGCGGTGGAACAGCTCGCCGGCTTCTACGGCGTTCCCTTTGAATATGTGCCGGTGACGGCGGCCGCAAGGGGCGAGGCCGAAGCGCACCAGCTCGCGCTGCTCGAGCAGCACGGGGTCGATCTCGTGGTGCTGGCGCGCTACATGCAGATCCTCTCGCCGGCCTTTGTCGCCCGCTATCCGGCCGCGATCATCAACGTGCACCACTCGTTTCTGCCTGCCTTCACCGGCGCGCGGCCCTATCACGCGGCCCACGCGCGCGGGGTCAAGCTGATCGGGGCCACCAGCCATTACGTCACCGAAGCTCTCGACGATGGCCCCATCATCGAGCAGGACGTGGCCCGCATCTCGCACCGCGACCAGGTGGAAGACCTCGTCGCGCGGGGGCGCGATCTGGAGCGCCTGGTGCTCGCGCGCGCCGTGCGCTGGCATCTCGACCGGCGGATTCTCTGCTACGGGAACAAGACGGTGGTGTTCGATTAGGTATCAGGTGTCAGGTGTCAGGTTTCAGGGATTAGGGAATAGGGAGTAGGGAGTAGCGATCAGGAAAAGCTAAGAGCTGAAAGCTGAAAGCTAGAAGCTAGAAGCTAGAAGCTAGAAGCTAGAAGCTGTCCCCTGACCCCTGCCTTTATTGCTGCTCGATCGCGATGCTGACCGTCGACGTATTTCCCGATGCGGCGACGGCTTGAAGATTGGTCGCCACGCCGGGCAGCGAGGCCGGCGTGAACACGATGCTGCCGTCGACGGCCGAAGTGGCGGTTGCAACCTGTGTTGAAAGCAGCGCGCCCTCGGCGCAGACGGCGTGCGGCGCGCAGGGTGGAGTCCAGGCGTAGAGGCTCTGGTAGAGCGTGACCGTGCCGCCCGCCATGGGATTCGAGTCCATGTCGAGCAGGCGCAGCACGATCTGCGCCGGCGTGGCACCCAGCGCGATCGTTTGCGCCGTGCCCGAGACCGGGGTGAGCACGGCGTACTCCGGGCGCGCGCCAAAAGCGGTGAAGGCGACGCACGTAGTTGTTCCGTTGACGCAGGCGCTCGCCGTCGCTGTCTGGCCCTCGGCGAGCGGGCCCACGGTGAGCGTCTGCGCGGCCAGGCCGTCCGCGCCGGTGACGACGGGCGCGGTGGGCGCGCCGATCCCCGCCGAACTTTGCCAGGCCAAGGACTGCCCGGCCGCGGGAGCGCCATTCGCAAGCGCCAGAGCCTGAACCGTCCAGGTAAAAACGGCGCCGGCGGCGAGCGAAAGCTGCGGTGTGATGGCAGCGAGCGCAGGCGGCGTTCCTCCGCTGAACTGGGCTTCGAGACTCGAGCCATTGGTCAGCGCAGCGGTGACGATGGTGAGCGCCGAGCCGGCGGGCGTGACGCTCATGGTGGCGAACCCATCGCCCGTGGCCGTCACCGCGCAGGTGAGCTGGCCGCAGCCCAGCGTGGCCGAGCCGCCGGTGACGGTGAAAGTGACGGTGACGCCGCCTGCGGGCGAGAGATCCTGCGTCAGCGCGGCCACGGTGAAGGCAACGGGTACGCCGATGGGCACCGTGCCCGAGGGCGCGGTGACCAAAGTGAGCGCGTCGCCGGTTCCGGAGTCGTAGCTCAGGCCGCCGGGAATAATGGCGGCCGCGTAGTAGATGGGCAGGTCGTCGACCTCGACGTCGACCGAGCCGGTGACGCCCGCGGCCGCGGCCGGCGCGACGGCGTCAATCTCGTTGGGCGCGATGTTGACGACCAGCGCGGATTGACCGCCGACGAGCACTGTGTCCGCTGGATGAAAGCCCATGCCGTGAATCACGATGGGCCCGCCCGCCGCCGGCAGATGCGTGGGAAAGACGGTGTCCGCGTAGAGCAGCCAGCCTTGATAAGCGTAATCCGGCCGGCCGTCGCCGCGCAGGTCGGCGATGCCGAGGCGCACGATGTCTGCGCCGCTGGTCGCGACTTGCAGCCAGGTTTCTCCTTCCGCATTGCCGTTGAAGCCGGGCGCAAAGCCGGCGGCGGGCGCGGTGACAGCGTCGAACCCGTCCCAGACGCCGATCGACGGCATGGCCTTCGAGTTTGAAGGCGCGCCGCTTTCGTCCAGGGCCTGGGTGACGACGGTGAAGGTGCGGTTGGCGCGGACGGGAAACGCGAACCAGTCGGTCTGGCCCACCTGGCTCAGCCGCCCGACCCAAAAGCCGGTGGCGGGCAGCGGGCGCGGCTGGGAGGCGCTGCCGATCGCGTCGTCAAAACCGCCTGCGGCTGAGTCGGGAACGGTGAGCGAGAGCGTCTGCGCGCTGCCGGCCGCGAGATTGGAGAGCGTGATCGGGTTCAGCGTGCCCGAGGGCGCAACCTGGCCGGGCGCGTAGGGCCCAACGGAGTTTTCGAGGATGTAGAGCGGATCGACGGGCTCGAAGGTGATTTGATAATTGGCGCTGGTCGCGCCGGGAGGAAGAGGAATGCCGCTCAGATCGAAGAAACCCTGCATCGCAGCGTCGGTCGAGCCCCACATGGAGAGCGGACTGCCGTTCGAGTCGTCCCAGCCGGTGACGGGATTGCCGTGATTGCCGCCGAAGTACGCGCCCGAAACAAAGGTGACGGTGTACTGGTAGAGCGGGTTGCCGTTTTCGTCGAGCGGGCGCGCCACCACGTTGACGCCCTGCATGCCGTAGCCGGTGCGGAAGCTGAGCGTCCCCTGGACGGAAACGGTGCCGGCCGCGGTGATCTGCTTGCCGGGAAAATTTCCGAGGTTGGCCGCAGTGATGGGATAGATGCGGTTGAGCGCGGCGATATCGTCATAGCGCAACTGGTTCGGATTGGGAATGCACGCACCGCCGCCGGGGCCGCAGAGGCCGCTCACGGGCTGCATCACCGGCCAGCCCTGGATGCCGTTGGGCTCGTCTGCCGTGAGCGCATCGGGGTTCACCTGGGAAAAATCGAGGCCGAGCACGCGGCCGAAGGCGCGCTCGAGCTCGAAGCTCATCATCTCCAGAAGGTTCGCGTCGGTGGCGCAGAGGCCGTTGAGCACCATCACGGCGTGGGCGAAGGTGGCGTCGGCTCCAAAGTTGTCGATCCAGAAAAAGACGCCGTTGTTCTGGCAGGACTCGGGCTGGCTCGCACCGGCGCCGTAGAGCGCGTCGATGACCGAGCCGTCGGCGTCATAGACGACGGCCACGGGGTAATTGGTGGATTCAGGCGTGACGTCGGCGGGCGCAGTAAATTGGCCGGCTGCGTTGACCTGGACGTTCGCACCGTTGACGTCTTCGTTGAGCTGGCCCGCATCGGTAAGCGTGACCCCGGCCGTGGGTAGGGCGCTCCAAAGGGCGGCGGCTGCGTCCACCATGGCCGTGGCCTGTGTATTGGAGACAGAGCTGTTCAGCGGGCCCTGGTCGACGTAATAGTTGAGTTGCCCGCCGGACCAGTGCAGCGGCTGGCCCAGAACCGCAGGATTGAAGTACGTGGCGCCGGCGACATATTTGGGTCCGCCGGCGTGGGCCGGTACGGGATGGAGCGCGAAAAGCAGCGCGGCCGGCCACGCGAGGGTGGAGACGCGCTCGCGGATGCGGATAAGAACACGCACAGGATTTCTCCGAACGGAGAGAAGAAGTGCACGTTTTGAGCCGGTGCAAGAAGATTCCAATTAGCATTTACTAATATCTGCGCGGCTTGTCCCGATCCCGGCGCTCAGCCGGGGGAAGAGTCTCTTCACGGATAAGAAACATCTCATTCTGCAGAGGCGCATCCAGGGCCGAAGCCGGGGCGTGCGCGGCGCGGCCCACGAGCGGCGGCGCTCGCGGGATGGAGGGGCTCGACCGTCTACAATCGACACGGGAATCCGCACGGAAATCGGGAACGGAAAAGAAGATGACAGAGATACGGGACACAGTGATTCTTGGCTCGGGCTGCGCCGGGCTCACGGCAGCCATTTACACGGCGCGCGCGGGGCTTAAACCCCTGGTGCTCGAGGGGCACGAGCCGGGCGGGCAGCTCTCGATTACCACACTGGTGGAAAACTTTCCCGGATGGCCGGACGGCATCCAGGGGCCGGAGCTGATTGACAACATGAAGAAGCAGGCGCAGCGCTTCGGCGCCGCCTTCGAGCTGGCGCACCTGGAGCGCGTGGAGCTGGGCGCGCATCCCATCCGGCTGCAGGCTTCGCTGGGCGAGATCGCCACGCGCACGCTGATCATCGCCTCAGGCGCAAGCGCGCGCTGGCTGGGATTGCCGAGCGAGCAGGCGCTCATCGGGCATGGGGTTTCAAGCTGCGCCACCTGCGACGGGTTCTTCTTCCGCGGCAAGGAGATTGCGGTGGTGGGCGGAGGCGACTCGGCCATGGAAGAGGCGCTGTTCCTCACGCGCTTCGCTACCAAGGTGTCCGTTCTGCACCGGCGCGACCGCTTCCGCGCCTCCAAGATCATGCTGGAGCGGGCGATCGCGCATCCCAGCATCGAGCTGCGCACCAATACCGTGGTGGATGAAGTGCTGGGCGTCGAAGAGAAGGAAGTGAAGGGCCTCAAAGTTCGCGACGTGAAGAACGGCGAGACCTGCGTGCTCAACGTGAGCGGTCTGTTTCTGGGCATCGGGCACGAGCCCAATGCCAAAGCGTTCGCAGGGCAGATGGATCTGGACGAGGATGGGTACATCAAGACCGTGAACAACGTGTTCACCACGCATCACGGCGAAATTGTGCCCGGCGTGTTTGCCTGCGGCGACGTGCAGGACCGGCGCTACCGCCAGGCGATCACCGCGGCCGGCTCCGGCTGCATGGCGGCGCTCGAAGCGGAGAAGTTCCTC
>JASHUF010000499.1 GCA_030040175.1 Acidobacteriaceae bacterium | reverse complement strand
AACCGTCAATCGGATCAGCCGCCCCATGCGCATGCGCGGCTTCAACGGTCTCTTCGGTCACGCGGAAATTCCCGTGCCGGTCGGCGTACTTCTTCGCCAGCTCGGTGCGGAAGTTGCCGGCGGCGGCGTAGACGTTGATCTCGCGCTCGGAGAGACGGCCCTCGAATTTCGTGTCACTGGCCTTGATGTGGTGAGCCGGATCGCCGGCGACGACGATGACAAAATCGGCTTCGGCCGCGCCCACCAGCTCGCGCACTTTGGATGCGGATTCAGGAAAGCTCTTGGCGAGGCGCTTGAAATCGTCAATGAATTTGGCGCCCTTCTTCTGGTCGAAGAGGGGATGATTGTCTTCGCGCTCCTTGCGGCTGAGCTCGCCCACGTTGGGAATGCGCAGCGCGACCACGGGCAGCGCGGGATCGATCTGCAGCGTGGCCAGGGCGTCGTCAGTAAACGCCGAGCGCACGTCGGTGAGGCCGGGCAGGCGCAGGTCCGGCTTGTCGGTGCCGAAGCGGCGCATGGCTTCGTCGTAGGTGATGCGCGGAAACGGCGTGGGCAAGGCGATGCCGGCGGCCGCCCAGGCTGCGGCGCAAAAATTCTCCACCACGCCGAAGACCTGCTCGCGGCGCGGAAAGCTCATTTCCAGGTCGACCTGCGTGAACTCGAGCTGGCGGTCGGCGCGCAGGTCCTCGTCGCGGAAGCAGCGGGCGATCTGGAAGTAGCGGTCGAAGCCGGAGATCATGAGGATCTGCTTGAAGATCTGCGGCGACTGCGGCAAGGCGTAGAACTCACCCGGATGCACGCGGCTGGGCACGAGAAAATCGCGCGCGCCCTCGGGCGTGGACTTGGTAAGGATGGGCGTTTCAATCTCGAGGAAGCCCTGCCGGCTCAGGCTTTCCCGAATCGCCAGCGTGATCTCGTGGCGCAGGCGGAAGTTGCGCTGCATCTCCGGGCGGCGCATGTCCACGTAGCGGTATTTGAGGCGCACCTCTTCGTTCTGGATGGCATCTTCCGCGGGCGAGAAAGGCGCCAGGCGCGCATCATTGAGCACGCGCAGTTCGGTGGCCTCGATTTCGATCTCGCCGGTCTCCATTTTGGGATTGATGGCGTCTTGGTCGCGCAGGCGCACCTTGCCCACGGCGGCGACCACGTACTCGGGCCGCACCTGCTCGCCGCGCGCATGGCCGGCGGGCGTGAGCTCTTTGTCGAGGACAACCTGCGCAATGCCGCTGCGGTCGCGGAGATCGAGGAAGATGAGGTTGCCGTGGTCGCGGCGCCGGTTCACCCAGCCCATGAGGACTACGGGTTTGCCCGCATCGGCGGCGCGCAGCGTGCCGCAGCGATGCGTCCGTTCGAGGTTGCCTAGAAAGTCGAGAGACATTGCTTCCTTATTGTAATGGGGGATTAAGGCCATTTTATGCCGTCTCCCAATTCATTAAACTGACCGTTTCAAACCGATCCGCTCTGCGCTATCATGACACTTGAAGGAGAGCGTCATGGCAGCCGCGCCAGCGTTTGTCCCCCTCGAAGAATATCTGCAAAGCTCCTATTCACCTGACGCCGAATACATCGACGGGAGGATTGAGGAGCGGAACATGGGAGAGAACGATCACTCTGCATGGCAAAAGGCGCTGGTCGTCTGGTTCGAAACGCAAGCAGCCCGTGCTGGCATCAGGGTCCGCCCGGAGCTTCGTGTCCAGGTGGACGCCTATTGTTTTCTGGTTCCCGACGTGACGCTGCTGGGCCGCGATTTTCCGGTGGAGCCGGTTGCTACCCACCCCCCGATTGCGGTCTTCGAGATTCTCTCGCCCGGCGACTCGCTGAAGCGGTTGATGAAAAAGGGCGAGCACTACGAAAAGATGGGCATTCGCACCATCCTCATCCTCGACCCCGATGGCCCGGCCTACCGTTATTGCGAAGGCCGCCTGGAGCCCTTAGCCGAGCGCGCCTTCCTTCTCGAAGGCAGCCAGGCCACTTTTAATCTCGATGAGATCGGGAAGTTGGTGGACTGAGGCTGCCGTTACCCCGATCCAGTTTTTTTAGATAATAAAGATATTCCTCGACATGATTATTCGCACTTTTGTCGAATGGGCGAATGCCACCGACCCATTTTTCGTGAACGCGATTCACAAATTCTTGTAAATATTGAAAGTACTCGACATCAAGACCGTGAGGGAACGCTCCGATGGGTTCGCCTCGGAGCAGGACCTCCAGATCATTGTGTGCGATTACTTTGTTTCTCGCCGGGTTGATGTGCCGATTTAGCTTGTTGAGCTTTTCCGCAAGCCCCTCGATGCTTTCCCTTTCGTCGCCCCAATCGAGTTTGACAATATAGCTGATCGATAAGTTAGAGGAGTTAGTAGCTCTGGAAGTGGCCGGATCGTGGAGCTTGCAGATTTGCAGGTAACTGTACTCCTGCGAAATTTGCCCAACATGCCTGTGGAAATACGGCGCATTCCGATCAAGGAGCTTTTCGTCGGGATTGTCGTCAAAGAGCGCTTTGTGCATACTCCAGCACATGTATGCCCAGTTGCATAGATCACAAAAGCTTTTTGTGAGTTCGTTTGGAGAAGGTTCCATTTCCGTCTTCACGTCCCGTCGAGTTCCGCGGTTTCCCAGGTTAGGCGCAAAAACAAAAACGCGCCGAACCTGGGGCACCCATAGTTCGTACAGGGTCAGCCGGTCAGAGACCTAAAGGCGGGCTAGAAATGCCGCCAGCTCCGCGCGCGGCACTTTGGTTTGCACGCCCGTTGAAAAATTCTTCACTGTCAGAATACCGGATTGGAGCTCGTCCTCGCCCAGGATGACGATGGCGCGCGCGGTCTTGTCCGCGGTCTCAAAAGATTTCTTGAGACGGAAGCTTGCGTCTCCCAATTCGACACCGAGGCCGGCGCGGCGCAGCTCGCGCGCCAGGACCAATGCGGCTGCGTTGATCTTTGACAGCGCCTCTTCGTCCTTGGCATCGGCCAGCGGCGCGATGTAGGCGTCGATTTTGGGCGCAGCCGCTGCGGCGGCTTGCGCGGCTTCCTGCGCCTGGAGGGTGAGGACGAGCCGGTCGAGGCCCATGGCGAAGCCGATGCCCGGCGCGCGCGGTCCGCCGAGGGCCTCGCTCAATCCGTCATAGCGGCCGCCGCCGAGCAGGGCGTTCTGCGCGCCGAGAATCGGGGTCCCAGGGGAGCTTGCTCCCTGGGGTGTCGAGCCTCCGTGCGTGAATTCGAAGGTGGTGCGCGTGTAGTAATCGAGGCCGCGGACGAGGCGGGGATTGCGCGTGTAATTCACGCCCGCCGCATCGAGCGCCGCGAG
>JASHUF010000498.1 GCA_030040175.1 Acidobacteriaceae bacterium | reverse complement strand
ACCTCCGCTTTTGCCCGGCTCAGGTTTGCGCGCGCTATTTCCACAGCGGACTTGGCGGCAGCCGCGTCCTGCCGGATTGCCTCGAGCCGCTGTTGCGCAGCGAGGTAATCGTTGCTTGTTACCTGGGCAGCGGCCACATAAGCATCGTATTGCTGCTTCGAAATCTCCGCTTCCTGGGCGAGCGACGCGGTGCGCTTGACATCCATTTCGGCTTTTTCCATTTCAGCCTTGCGCGCGGCTGCATTGTCTTCCGCAAACTTCATCTCGGACGTGGAAAGACGATCGTAGGTGGTGGTCGCTCGATCAAGATCTGCAGTCGCGGCGGCAACCTGGGCCTCGGCCGCAGACGTTGCACTGGTCGTGGTGCCGACGGTGAACGGCACGGTGATCCGGAGCGAGGCCGCGCGAGCCTGAGCAACCGCCAGGGCTGCCTGCGCCTGATCGACGCGCGCCTGGTAGTCTGCCGGGTCCAACTGAATCATCACGTCCCCGGTATTGACCACCGTGTTGTCATCGATATTCATTTTGAGAACGTATCCGGGTACTCGAGGCGAAATGACAATTGCGTCGCCGTCGACCTGCGCATCGTCGGTTCTGGGATTCACGTCCCCGGTAAAGAGCCAGACGATCGACAAGCCAACCATGAGCGCAGCCAGAACCACATAGAGCTTGTTTCTGGTTGTCCAGTTAAAACGCACGCGGGACTTCTCTTCCGCATTCGGCTGCCCGGCAGCGTGAAGAGCCGGCGTTGCTTGCGGAGCTGTTGCGTCAGGTTCTGTCATGATCGTGCGATCCTTCACCGTCCGTAGTCTTCGGCGATACGCCCACGCGCGCGGGACAAATCCGCCTTGGCCTGCTGAAGGCGGTACATGGCACCAATCTGACTGTCGGCGGCCTGCGCCAGCGAGTTTTGTGCGGTGACCACCTCGATATTGTTTGTGATGCCGGCTGCAAAGCGATCCCGCGATTCTTTCAGTTCACGAGTCGACAAATCGACGGCCTCGGTGGCGAGCTGAAGTTCCTGCCTGGCTGCCTGAAGAAACGAGAGGGCGGTGCGCACCTCCTGCGTCACGACGTCCCGGCGGTCGCAGACAAGCTGGCTTGCTCTTTGTTCTGCGAGCTTCGAACGGGCAATCTCCGCCGAGATTTTTCCACCGGTGAAGAGCGGGAACCGCATCTCGCCCTGGTAGGAGTAAACCGGCAATCCCGCATCGGGAGCGCGGCCGCTCTCCGCCCAGAAACCGTCGAAATGAAACTCCGGCCATCGTTGCGCCTCAGACGATTGGCGATCCAAAACAGAAGCCCGATCGAGCGCTTCTGCCGACAGCAAGTCGGGACGCAGCCGGAATGCTTCGTCAAGGGAGCTTTGCTCATCCGGTTCCTGCTCGTCCTGGCTGCTGAGCTCCTCCGTGGTCACAACCTGCTGGCTTACCTCCAGGCCAAGCACCTGCGCGAGTCCATATCCGTAGGCTTTCGTCTGCGCCTGTGCCTCGACCAGGTTCTCCTGTTCGACTTTCAGCTCCACATCGGCGCGCAGAGCGTCCGTGCTTGTTCCCGTACCCTGGTGCAACGCGTCGTTGGCTAGCTTGAGGAGGCTTTCCGCCAGATCGATCCGGCTCTGGACCGCGCGCTCCGTGGCCTTCGAGCGTTCGAGAGAAAGATACTGCGCGACAACGATGCTCACGATCGTCTCGCGTGCGTCTTCGGCATCCGACGCGGCGGAGGCTTCCCTTTGTTTCTGGGCCTCATAACTCTTCCACGCCGAAACGGCGATGAGCGGAACGTCGAAAGCCGAATCTACTTGCACATTGCTGTAAGGGCCGATGGAATAAGGCCGCGGCTCCTGGCCGATCAGCGTCGCCAAATTGAGCCGGTTCATCTGTTCTTCGAGTTGAAGGCCAGCCTTGGGAAGAAACGCCGAGCGTGCGTCCCGCGTTTGCTGCTTGCTCTCGAGCGCTTCCAGCCTTGCCGCAAGCACTCTCGGATTCTGCTTCAAAGCGAGCTGCACGGCCTCATGCATGGTGAGCTCAACCACGCTCGCCGCAGGGGCGCCGGCTGTCGAGGCCGCTATTGTCTGTTGGGCATGGGCTGAGAAAGAAGCAATGAGCGCGAGGCTCCAAGCTGTCAGAGCCCGGACCGACGGCCCTCGAGATTCCCGCTTCCGTGGGCAACACTCCATCAACGACCCGAAGCCGAGACCCATCATGGAATTCCAAATACCTCCTCATCTCTGCACCCGCGTTTTCGCTGTTTGCGCGACCGCCCGCCCTCGCGTCGTTGCAGGCGGAAGAGAATGGCCTATCAGACAAAATACACCCTGGCAAGGCGGAGTCTGAGGAGACGGAGCTCCCATTGCCGTTCTGCTTTTTGTTCCGCGTGCCGTTTTCTTGCGGTTGAAAAGAGCAGAAAGGCTTGTCGTCGAGCCGCACATCGAAACGCAACGGCAGACCAGCGTCAATTGGTCCGGCCTGCCAGCGCGACCTGCGATCTTCCGGTAGCTGCGCAACAAAATGACACGCCGAGCTTCAATCGGAAGTATTCTCGGGGAATTGTATCTCCCGGCCCTGCGCCGCGAACGGCTCCTCGCCTTGCCCCTTCGACGCAGCCGTAACCGCTAGCTCCG
>JASHUF010000054.1 GCA_030040175.1 Acidobacteriaceae bacterium | reverse complement strand
GACAGACAAGCTGGCGGTAACTCCACTTGCCTTCGTTGAACGCGATGTCGGCATAGCCGGCGCTCTCGGCAATCGAAGACTCCGAGTCGGCTTCGAGGAGCCGGTCCTGCTCGGACATTTCGTCAGCAGAGCGCAGCTGAATGGAGCGGGCAATCTCCAGGGGTCCGGCGCCGGGCGGAAACGGCGTAGGCACGGTGCGGTCAGGGACGGGCCTGGCATCGGGCGGCGCCGTGGAATCCGTGGCCGACTGCGCACGGACGTACGGGGCGTACGGGCAGAAAGCAAGCAGCGAGGCGAGCGCCAGGAACGCAGCAACGGTGCGCGAGGAGACCATGCTGCCGCTAGACTACCACTGCTGCGCAAGGGGGGATTTTGGTCAAGCGCATGGGCAGAGACGCTGGCAGCCCGCGCATGCAGGCTGCCTTTTCGTTTGCACGAGCTCTTGCGTTAGCGGCCCGACGCGTGATGGCCGGCCGGCGGCTTGGCCGGGTGGTGAACCGGCGTGGCCTTCTTTTCGAGCTGGAGGAATCCGTCGCTGAGCACAATCTGGGCAGAGGCCTGACGGCCGTTGGCGGCGGGCATGGGCGTGTAGGTGCTGTAGGTGCCGTCGAGCTCCAGCGCGGGCTGGGTGCTGAGGTCGTCACCCGGAGCAGGCACGTCCTTGCAGGACTCCGGATCTTTGAGGTTGACGATGAAGTCGGCAACGGGGGGCTGAGAGTTTTTCGCGTCCTCAGTCACGGCAACGCTGATGGTGGAGACCGAGGGCTCGATGACGATCTTGCGGAAGTGCACGGGAGAATCGGTCAGATCGTCACCCATGGCGTCGGTATCCGCCTTGACGCCGTTGGCCAGGATGTAATCCTGCGCGTCCTTGATGTGCAGATCGGAGGGCGGCACCGCAACCGCGGCGCAGGCGGAGGGATTCTGCAGCTTCACCACGTAATCCTTGGGCTTGACATCGCGCGTGGTGGTCACCGTAACCTTCAGCACGTTTGCCGGATCGCTGACAACTTTGCCGGGAACCGGCGAAAGCTGGCCTTGCAAAACCGCCCACAGCTTGTCCTTGGCCGTCTGCGATCCGTTAGCCAGAATGAATTCCTTATCTTCAAGATTGAGCGTTCTCAGATCGGGGGTGGTGGCGATCACGTTGTCGACCACTTCACTGGGCGTGGGGGCGGGCTTAACGGAGAAATTGGCCGGGGGGAAGAGGGTTTGCGCCGATGCGGATTTCACCGCATCCAGGCCGTCGATCCCGCCGTGATAGCGCTTGTACCAGTATTCGAGCTTGGGCTCGATCAGCGCCTTGTAATTGGCGGGCGCGAAGTTCCAGGCGCGGGCGTAGAACCAGATGGCCTGCACCTGGTCCTGGGAGTCTCCCGGTTTGGCGTAGGCTTCGGCCAGCTGGAGCGTATCGGCCAGTCCTGGACCCACTTGCTCGGTCTCGGCGGGCGGGTAGAGCATGAGCTCGGCGCGGTACTCGGAGATGGCGCTTTTCATGTCCTTCTTGGAAACTTCGTCGTCAAGGGCAATGGCGGAGTGGAAAACCGGGGCAGTCAGGTCCGTCATTTTTTTCCAGTCGGCGTCGGCCGTGTCCGCCGGTTTGGGAACGGTGAGGCCCTTCTGCGCGAGGGCGGCGTCGTCGTCGCAGGTTTGCGGATCGCTGCTGACGCCGGTCTGCGGATTCACGCTCTTCTGGCAATCCGATTTCTTAATCACGACCGAAATGTAAATCGCCTGCATATTATTGGGATCGACCTGCAACAGGCGGGTGGCCGCGCTCAGTGCTTTATCGGACTGATTCAAGCCCTGATAGGTCTGAATCAGTTCGACGAGGACGGCCTTTTTGACCACGCTTTGCGGATAAGTCCCTAAGAAACTTTCGAGGGCGGCGGCCTTCTGGGCCGGATCAGTCTGCGTGCTGGCCTGCTGATAGGCATTGAACTCTTGCGGATTCTGGATGGTGATCTGTTGAGAGTTGTCCTGAGCTCGCAGCGCCGGCGCGAAAACAAGGCTCAGGCTTGCCAATGCCATCGCAGATGCAACGACTAGCTTCTTCATTCAGTGCTCCTGGAAATTGCCGAAGTAGATTTCGCCCACGGGCCGGCGGAACAAACTACCGCTCTCAGACGGCGGCTGCGTGCCGGGAGACGGATATAACGATACCACGGCCTCCGATGCATTATTGGTATGGATTATAGAAAGCCAATCTCCCCCTGACAAGCAAAGTGATACGGAAATCAGGCCGAGCGGCAGCGTATCCGCCAGAGCAATCGCCGGCGAGGCCGGGTCCTCCGCCGAATCCTCTTCGGCCCAATCCGCAGCCGGCGGGAGAGATTCGATGCGCACGGAGGCGCACAGGCACGCTGCGAGCGCAGCGCGCCTACTGAAGGAGCCTCACCAGCTCGGCCTGCTCGGCGAGGAAGGCATCGTGGCCGTGGTCGCTGGCCATCTCCCGGTAATCGGCCTGGGCGCCGGCCAGGCGAATCTCCTCGGCAAAACGGCGCACGGTGTCGGCCGGAAAGAGCCAGTCGGAGCTAATGCCGACAAAAAGCAGACGGGCGCGGATGCGTGCGTACGCCTCAGCCGGCGAGGCGTAGCCGCGGAGCGGGTCCCAGGTATCCATGGTGCGCAGAAT
>JASHUF010000497.1 GCA_030040175.1 Acidobacteriaceae bacterium | reverse complement strand
GTACTCGGTCGTTCTGCTGGACGAGATCGAGAAGGCGCACCCGGACGTGTTCAACATTCTGCTGCAGGTGTTTGAAGACGGGCAGTTGACCGACGGCCTGGGCAACACCGTCGACTTCAAGAACACCATCCTCATCATGACCTCGAACATCGGCGCGCGGCACCTGCAAAAGAGGCAGGGCCTCGGCTTCCAGAGCGAGCGCGAAGACCTGGTGAGCGAGAAGGTGGAGGAGCTGGTGAAGAACGAGGTGAAGAAGACCTTCAACCCCGAGTTCCTCAACCGGCTCGACGAAGTGATCCTGTTCCAGTCGCTCTCCGACGCCGACCTGATCCAGATCGTCGAGCTTCTGGTACAGCAGCTCAACACCAACCTGGCGCAGAAGTCGATCACGATCTCCGTGACCGACGAGGCCAAGAAGTGGATCCTCGAGAAGACCATGGTCGACCGCAGCTACGGGGCGCGTCCGCTGCGCCGCGCGCTGCAGCGCTACGTGGAGGACCCGCTCTCCGAGGCGCTGATCGCCGGCCACATTCCCGAGCGGCCCGCGTTCCTGGAGGTGTATCTCGACGCCAACCAGCTCTTCTATCGCCCGGTAAGCGCGGACGAAACCGAAGAGAAGGCCGCCGGGGTGCTGTTGTTCAGCAACTGAGCGCGGGCATTTCTATCAAACAAGAAGCCCCCGGCGAGCCCGGGGGCGTTCTTTTCTGCCAAGCAGTTCCTTTTCCAGCCGCGGGGCCGGCGCGCAAATCGCTGTCCTGCGCGAGCCTCTGAGCAGGACGCGGCGGATCCTCGGAAGCGGTTATCGGAAATTCTCCAGCGACCATTTACACTTATAGGCGGAGACCCCTGTGGCCACCGGTTTCGACAAAGTTCTGACCAAGATCTTCGGCACCTCGAACGAGCGGCTGGTGAAGAAGATGCTGCCTGCGGTGGCGGTCATCGGCGCGCTCGAGCCGGAGATGCAGCAGCTCACGGACGACGAGCTGCGCGCCAAAACGGCCGAGTTCAAGGCGCGGATTCAGGCGCGCCTCGAAGGCCTGGGCGATGCCAAGGAGACCAGCGCCGAGCAGGGCAAACAATCCGAACAGCTCAAGCAAGCCGAGCAGGAGGCGCTCGACGAGATTCTGCCGGAGGCGTTTGCCGTGGTGCGCGAGGCGGGCTGGCGCACGGTGAAGATGCGCCACTTTGACGTGCAGTTGATCGGCGGCATGGTGCTGCACCAGGGCAAGATCGCGGAGATGAAGACGGGCGAGGGCAAGACGCTCGTGGCTACGCTGAGCTGCTACCTGAATGCGCTGGCCGGCCGCGGCGTGCACGTGGTCACGGTGAACGACTACCTGGCCAAGCGTGACGCGGAGTGGATGGGCAAGATCTACGAGTTCCTGGGGCTCACCGTGGGCGTGATCGTTCATGACTTGTCCGACGAGGAGCGGCGGCGCGCCTATGGCGCGGACATCACCTACGGTACGAACAACGAGTTCGGCTTCGATTACCTGCGCGACAACATGAAGTTCGAGCTCAAGGATTGCGTGCAGCGCGGCCACTATTACGCCATCGTGGACGAGGTGGATTCGATCCTCATCGACGAGGCGCGGACGCCGCTCATTATCTCGGGTCCCACGGACCAGACCACGGACAAGTATGCGCGCGTGCGCACCATCATTCCCCAGCTCGAACAGGGCGAAGAGGTGGAGTGGAGCGACCGGGAGCGCCAGGAGGAGCTCGGCATCCGCCTGAGCGAAGGCGAAAAATACATGAGCGGCGATTACATCGTCGACGAAAAGTCGCGGCAGATCGGGGTAACGGACGAGGGCTGGCCCAAGATCGAAAAGCTTCTCGGCATCGACAACATTGCCGACGCGGAAAACTGGGAGCTCAAGCACTACGTGGAGACCGCGATCAAGGCGCACGCGCTCTACAAGCGCGACGTGGAGTACGTAGTGAAGGACGGCGAAGTGATCATCGTGGACACCTTCACCGGGCGCCTGATGCCGGGAAGGCGCTGGTCTGACGGGCTGCACCAGTCCATCGAGGCCAAGGAGGGCGTCAACATCCGCAAGGAAGACCAGACGCTGGCCACGATCACTTTCCAGAATTATTTCCGCCTTTATCAAAAGCTGAGCGGGATGACGGGCACGGCGGAGACCGAGGCGGCGGAGTTCGAGAAGATCTACAAGCTGGAGATCGTGGTGATACCCACGAACAAGCCGCTCTTGCGCGTCGAGAATCCCGATGTGGTCTTCCGCACCGAACGGGAAAAATACAAGGCCGTGGCCGAGAACATTGCCGAGCTCCATGAGAAGCAGCAGCCGGTGCTGGTGGGCACCACGTCGATTGAGAAATCCGAGCGGCTCTCCGCCATCCTGCAACGCAAGGGCGTCAAGCATGTGGTGCTCAACGCCAAACAGCACGAGCGCGAGGCCGAGTACGTGGCCCAGGCCGGGCGGGCGGGCATGGTCACCATCGCCACCAACATGGCCGGCCGCGGCACCGATATTCTGCTCGGCGGCAACGCCGAGTTCATGGCCCGCCAGGAACTGGTGAAGGGCGGACGCGCGCGCGCCATCAGCGTGAATGAGGGCGCCATCAATCCCACGGCGCCCGCGGGATTCCTGCGCTTTTACTATCAGGGGCAGGAGTTTGAAGTGGCCGAGCAGGAGTGGGCGGGCACGCTGAAAGGCCACGCCGACCGCGCCCAACAGGATCATGATCGCGTTATCGAGACGGGCGGCCTGTTCATTCTGGGCACGGAGCGGCACGAGTCGCGCCGCATCGACAACCAGCTGCGCGGGCGCGCGGGACGCCAGGGCGATCCCGGCGAATCGCGCTTCTTCCTCTCGCTCGAAGACGACCTCATGCGCATCTTCGCCCGCGGCTTTGCCAGCACGGTGATGCAGAAGGCGATGAAGGAAGACGAGGCCATCGAGTCGAAGATGATCTCCAAGCGCATTGAGGGCGCGCAGAAGCAGGTGGAAGCGCAGAACTTTGAGAGCCGCAAGCACCTGCTCGAGTACGACGACGTGATGAACAAGCAGCGCGAGGCCGTGTACGGCCTGCGCCGGCAGCTGCTCGAGGGGCTCGACCAGCGCGAGCTGATTCTCGAGGATTACGTCGGCGGCATCCTGAGCGGGCTGCTCGACGAGCACGCAAGCGAAGACACGCGCCCCGACCAGTGGGACTTCAAAGCTCTGGGTGAAAAGCTGATGGATCACTTCGGCTTCGACTTTGCGGCTTCCGGCATCAAGCCGGAGGAACTGAGCCGCCACGAGCTGGGCGAAGAGATCTTTGCCAAGCTGACGCAGGCGTACGAGGCCAAGGAAAAGATTCTCGGCGCGGAGACCATGCGCTACCACGAACGCATGGTCATGTTGAGCGTGATCGACGGGCTTTGGAAGGACCATCTGCTCTCGATGGACCACCTCAAGGAGGGCATCAATCTGCGCGGCTATGCGCAGCAGGACCCGCTGGTGGCGTACAAGAAGGAGTCCTTCGACCTGTTTGAAGCCATGATGATGAAGTTCCAGGAAGACACCGCGCGTTTCCTGTTCCGCATGCAGATCATCGGGCCGGACGGGCAGCCGGTGAACGCAGCGCCGCAGCGCCCGCGCGGTCCGGTGCCCAAGGCGCCGCCGGTGGCCAGCGCCGCGCAGCCCGGCGATGGCGCAGGAGCCCCGCGCGAGATTGCCATTCCCACGCGGCAGCCTTCGACCACCATCGACGCCATCGAGAAGGAGTTCCAGCGCAAAAAGCAGCGGGAGCTGGCCGTGGCCAGCCGCCAGGGCGGCGGCGAGCCGGCGCAGACCGCGCAGCGGCGCACCGGCGAGAAGGTCGGGCGCAACGATCCCTGCCCCTGCGGATCGGGCAAGAAATACAAGAAGTGCCACGGCGCCGAAAGCTGAGGCGGCAGTGCACGGAGCTCAGCGGAAGAAACCGAACAGCTTCTTTTTCTCTTCCTTGTCAGTGGGCAGGCCGCAGGCGGAGCGAGCCATCTGGCGGATGGCCTGGGCGATGGGCGCATCGGCCAGGGCCATGGCGTTGGCCGTGTTCTGCGTACGCCGCGCACTCGAATAGTCGTCGGGAATCTTCCACTGCGCGGGGCGCGTGAGCGCCTTCTCAATGTGCTTGTCGTCGAACAAGAGCGTGGCCGGCTTGTAGCGGTTGAGGACGATCTGCAGGTTCTCGCTGCGCCGGCCGAAGAACTGCGAGATCATGCGGTTGGCGTTGCGCAGCTCGGAGATGCCCACCTGGGTGATGAGATAAACGAT
>JASHUF010000496.1 GCA_030040175.1 Acidobacteriaceae bacterium | reverse complement strand
TCTGATCGACGAATCGTACTTCACTCACCCGTGCTAGACGCTCGATGATGTCACGGTTGGCTTCAGAGAGTCTCCTAAATTCTCTGTTAGGGTCGACTTCGCGCACTTCGATGAGTACAGTGGTCCTTTCTTCGACGCCGATTTCTTTGCGCAGAGCACGGACTTCATCGATCAAACTCTGCAATGCTTCCATCTCGACCTGCACGCTCGCGTGGCTTGGTTGTATCGGCGGGTAGCTTGTAAGCGCAATCGATTTCTTTGGCGGGTTGCCTTCGTAGACTGTGTGCCAGAGTTGTTCCGTGATAAAGGGCATGAAAGGAGAAAGCAGGCGTAGCGAGGCCTCAAATATAGAAAGAAGCGTCGTGAGTGAAGCTTCCGCTCTTTTGTCGCCACGCTCAGAGAAGTTCAGTCGGAGCTTGACAATCTCCAAGTACCAATCGCAGAAACTGCCCCAGAAGAACTGGTAAATTGCGTTGGCCGCGTCGTCGTAGCGGTAATCCTGCAGCGAGCGGTTGGCTTTGCTAGCCGTTGAATGAAATTCGGCAACGATCCATTGATCTTCGAGAGTCGCGTCCGCCCCGACCGTTGGCAAATGGGAGAGCTGGAAAAGCTGGATTGGATCAACTTTGATGCCGAGTTCGGCCGCCTTGTCCACGTTCATGAAGATGAACCGCGCGGCGTTCCAGATCTTGTTGGCGAAGGCGCGGTAGCCCTCGGTGCGGGCCACGCTGAAGGCGATATCGGTGCCGGGCGAGGCCATGGAGGCGAGCGTAAAGCGCACCGCATCGGTCCCGAACTGCTTCACGATCGCGATGGGGTCGACCACGTTGCCCTTGGTCTTGGACATCTTTTCGCGGTTGGCGTCGCGGACGAGGGCGTGGATGTAGACGTGTTGGAAGGGAACGGATTTGGCCAGCGGGCGCGGGCTGCCGTCTGCGAGCGGCACGTCAGGCGAGAACCAGCAGCCCAGCATGATCATGCGCGCAACCCAGAAGAAGAGGATGTCGAAGCCGGTGATGAGGAGATTCGTGGGATAGAAGGCGTTGAAGTTCGCCTGTGTCTCCCCGGTCTCCAAGTGCGAGAGACCGGGGGCACCCGCACCACCCCACGGACGAGGACCTGTCCGTGGGGACCCCGGACCTGGGGCACCCATGTTCGTGTCCTTCGTCTCAATGTTCGGCCAGCCGAAGACGGAGACCGGAAGCAAACCCGAAGAGAACCACGTATCGAGAACGTCGGTCTCCTGGGTGATCCGGTCTGAATTGCAGTGCGCGCAATGCGTGGGGTCCTCTCGCGCCACCGTGGTTTTGCGGCAGACGGCGCAGTGCCAGGCGGGGATGCGATGGCCCCACCAGAGCTGGCGGGAGATGCACCAGTCGTGGATGTTCTCCATCCAGTTGAGGTAGGTTTTGGTGTACATCTCCGGCGTGAATTGGATGTGGCCTTCCTTCACGGCGGCGATGGCCTTGCCGGCGATGGACTCGCCGCCGCCTTTGGGCGCCTGGTTGACGGCGACGAACCACTGCAGCGAGAGGCGCGGCTCGACGATCGACTTGCAGCGGTCGCAGTGGCCCACGTTGTGGGTGTGGTCGCGGATGCCCGCCAGGAGCCCCTGCGCTTCGAGATCGTCCACCATGCGCTTGCGCGCGGCGAAGCGGTCGAGGCCCGTGTAAGGACCGCCGTTCTCGTTGATGTGGGCGGTCTCGTCCATCACGTTGATGGAAGGCAGATGATGGCGCTCGCCGAGGGCGAAGTCGTTGGGATCGTGGGCGGGCGTAACCTTGACGGCGCCGGTGCCGAAGTCGCGGCTGACCCACTGGTCGAGGACGATGGGAATTTCACGATCCAGCAGCGGCAGGCGCAGCTTTTTGCCGTGGAGGTGGGTGTAGCGCGCGTCTTCGGGATGGATGGCCACGGCCACGTCGCCGAGCATGGTCTCCGGGCGCGTCGTGGCAACCGTGAGAAACTCGCCGGAGTCTGTGCCGTCCTCGCTTAGAACCGGGTAGCGAATCTCCCAGAGATGGCCTTTGTGCTCGTCGTAAACCACTTCAAGGTCGCTGATGGCGGTCTGGCAGCGCGGGCACCAGTTGACGATGTAGGCGCCGCGGTAGATGAGGTCTTGTTCGTAGAGGCGCACGAAGGCCTCGCGCACGGCGACGGAGAGCTGGTCGCTCATGGTGAAGTACTCGCGGCTCCAGTCGACGGAGTCGCCGATGCGCTTCATCTGCTCGAGGATGGCGCCGCCGTAGTGGCGCTTCCACTCCCAGACGCGGGCGAGGAAGGCCTCGCGGCCCATCGATTTCCGGTTCGTGCCTTCACTGGCCACCTGGCGCTCCACCAGCATCTGCGTGGCAATGCCGGCGTGGTCAGTGCCGGGGATCCAGAGCACGCGGTCGCCGCGCATGCGCCGCCAGCGGACGAGGATGTCGCTTTCGGTGTGCTCGAACATGTGCCCCATGTGCAGATTGCCGGTGACGTTGGGCGGCGGCAGCAGAATGGAAAAGGCCGGCTGGGCGTCGGGGCCGGACGCCGCTTCGCGGCCTGAGGCATCTTCGAGACTCGAAGCGGGAGTGGGAACGGTGAAGAGCTTCTCGCGGACCCAGTATTCGGCCCAGCGGTCTTCAATGGCAGCGGGGTCGTAGGCTTTGGGCAGGTCGTGGGGCATTTTGTCTTTGGTGCGCCCCCGAGTGATCTCAGAAAGAGTCCGGGCAAAAGGAGCTTTGCCGGCGAGGGGACTAGCTCTCAGGTTAGCAGATGAGGTTCGATGCGTTGGCTTCCGTTGGGCGTGCGACGACGGCAAGACAAGCAGGCCGCGCCCAGCAATGGCGCGGCCTTCACAAAAGCGAGACTGCGGGCGGCATTAAAAGATCTTGGCCAGGCCCTTCTTCTTTTTCTTCTTGCTCGAGGACTCGTCGCTGAGGTCGGCCTTGGGAGCCTTTTGCTTCTTGTTGGTGCCAGCCGCGGCGGGCTGCGTGGAGGACACTTCGCCGGGCTTGATGTCGTTCTGCTGGATGGGCGCTTCGGCCGCGTGCTCGACCGGCGGCGCGGCGGTATTCGTGGGTCCAACGGGCTGGACCAGAGAGTTGGGGTCAGCCGCAGCGGAGCCCGAAGGGGCGCTCACGATGGTCGCGCCGAGACTGGAGCCGGCGGCGGGCGGCGCCATCTGCAAAGGCGCTTCCGAGGGATGTTCGCTGGTCGGCGGCTCATTGGGTCCGGCAGGTGCAGCGGCGATGACGGGAGCCACGGGCTTACCGGCGTCCACCGCCGCCTTGAACAGGGCGATGTTTTCCTTGGTCACATCCGGCGCGAGGGTGCGGGCCGGATCTTCGAGGGTGGGCTCGCCCACGTGCGCGGCCTCAACCACGGTGGGACCGCGGCGAATGATGTCCAGAGTCATGGTAGAGAAATGCAGCGGCTCGCGGCTGCGCCACTCGGCGTCGCTCTCGGCCACGGCTTGCGGGGTGGGCTCGGGCACGGGCCGATTCATGGCCACCAGGCGGTCGCGTGCGTCCTCAACGTGCGGGTACATGGGATAGCGGATGATGACCTTGTCGTAGGCTTCGGCGGCTTTGTCGAGGTAGTCGCTGCGCAGGCGCTCCCGCACCGCGCCGGGCAGGTTGGGAGCGATCTGTATGCTGTGCGCCTCGCCGGCATAGCAGTCGCCGATGGCGACGAGCACCTGATCGCTCTTGGAGTAGAGCGGGTAGCTGTGGGCCACAGTCTCAAGGCGGGCGATGGCGGCGTTATAGTTTTCG
>JASHUF010000495.1 GCA_030040175.1 Acidobacteriaceae bacterium | reverse complement strand
AAGCGCGGCCAGACGCTGATCATGGTTTCAAAGCCCATGGCGTGGAGCTGCCGGTTCATGGCCGCGGGATCGGGCCAGGCGACGGGGTCGAAGTCCATCTGGCCCATGTTGGTGTAGTAGAACCAGTCGACCACGATGACGTCAGCGGGGAGATGGCGGTCGCGATAGCCCTTGGCGACGGCCATCACCTCGTCCTGGGTGGAGTAGCGCTGCTTGCACTGGATGTAGCCATAGGCGGCCTTGGGCAAGAGCGGCGTGGGGCCGGTGAGCAGCCGGTAGCCCGCGAAGATTTCGTCGGCCGTGGCGCCCGCGATCACAAAGAAGGAGACGCGATCGCCCACCTGCGAAGTCCAGGTTGTCCTTTCATTGAAGCCGGGAACGATGGTGGTCTTGGAGGGATTGTCCCAGAGCAGGCCGTAGCCTTTGTTGGTGAGGAGAAAGGGCACGCAGAAGCTGGGCGCCGCGGGAGCGTCGTAGTCGGCCCAGCAATTGACGGGATGGCCGCGATGATCGAGGTAGCCTTCCTGGTTCTGGCCGAGGCCGTAGTAGTGCTCGTCGTCGGGCGAGCGAAAGACAGCGCCCACGCGGTTGAACTGGGGATCGGTGGGCCGGCGGTCGTAGAAGAGATCGGTATCGCCGGCTTTGTGATTGAGCACTTCCTGCGACCAGCCGGTGAGCTCGAGGAGCGTTGTGCCCTGCGGCGTAGAGAAGCGGATGTATGCGCCGGGCGTGGAGCCGCTGAAATACTTCGCGGTGTCGGGCAGTTTCTGAGTCTTCGGCGCGGGCTGGGGCACGGCGAGGGCGGCGACCAGGCGCGACGACTGATACGAAATGTGTGTAAGCGTGCGATGAATCTGCCAGCCGTCGGCCGCCGGCTGGGCGATGATGCCGTACCCGGGGCCGGCGAGCGCGGCCTGGTGATTCAGGCTCAGGGTCACGCGGAGGATGTTCGGCGCGTAGGGCTCGAAGACGATGGTCTCGCCCTGGCGGTTGATTTCCAGGCGATTGCCGGGGACCGGCGGCGTGGCGGTCTGCAGCACCTCGGTGATCGACTTTTGCTGCTGCGACGTGACCGGCGCCTGCGCGTGAGCGAAAGACGCAGCGATTGCGATACCAGCAAAGAAAGCGGCGCTCAACCAGGACTTGTTCAAGAGAGGCTCCGTGGGCACGGCGGGGGAAAACGCGCCGCGTGTAACAGTGTAAACAGATCGACTGCGGGGGAAGGCGGTCGCGCTTTCCGGTTCGGAATCGGGGACGGTACGATGAATCGTGGCTCTACCCAAACTGGAGTGGCAATCGAAGCTGGTGTTGCTGCTGGTGCTGCCGTTTGTAGGCGCAGACCTGGTGCTGGAAACCCGCTTCTGGACCGTGCAGGAGCCGCGCGTAGCCGCGTGGACGTGGGGCGCGAGCGCGCTGCTTGGCCTGGTGACCTGGATTCTGCGCGCAGCCACGCCGTCTGCCGCGGCAACGGGCGTGGCCATCACGGCGGCGCTGATGTTTTCGACGGCGCCGGTTCCTTTCAATCCCTGGCGCACGGCCCTGGCGCCGGTGCTGGCGGTTTCGCTGCTTGCCTTTGCGGCCACGCGCGTGGGGCGCGCGCGCAAAGAGCAGATGGGAACCGCAGAGAAGCGCAGAGGACGATCCGCGTCGCAAGTGGCGGCGAACCTGGGCGTGGCGGCGCTGGCCAGCGGCGAGGCGGCGAAACTCTGGCTCTTCAGTACGCATGGGCTCACGCACGGACTGGCGCCCTTATTTGCGGCGAGCGTGGCGGCGCTGGCTGAGGCTGCGGCGGACACGGTTTCTTCCGAGATCGGGCAGGTGCTGGGCGGGGGGCCGCGCATGATCACTTCGCTGCGCGTTGTGGATCCCGGCCGGGACGGAGCCGTGAGCGTGGCGGGAACCCTGGCAGGCCTCGGCGCAGGGGCGGTTGTGGCCGCTCTGGGCACGTATGCACTGCGCGGCGATGCGCGCTTCTTCTGGGTGAGCAGCGCGGGGGCGGTCTTCGGGCTATTTTTCGACAGCCTGCTGGGCGCAACCCTCGAAGAGCGAGGCTGGCTGAACAACGATGCGGTGAATTGTCTCTCGACGGGGAGCGCAGCGGCGGTGACGCTGGTGGTGATGACGATGGCACGGTAGACCTTCCTCATTTTTGCCCGCGCGCGTTCTTGCCTGCCCACGCTTGCCGCAAAGAATGCGGCAAGGATGGGGCACCCAGCTGACGGCGATACGGAGGCCGGAGGCGCGGCAGGTTTGCGGCGGGATTCGGCCGTCCCTACGGAACGGCAGGCGGAATGACCGGGCACTTTTCCCAGGGCTTCGCCCTGGGCTATCTTCCACTCTCCCTACGGGAGAGTGTGCTGACTTGCTGACTCCCCGACTGGTTGTTTTTTTCAGTGCAGGCCAAGGCGCCACAGGGTGTAACTGAGAATTTCGTGGGCGAGGCGCTCGGCTTCGAGGGTCTTGTCTTCGACGGAGGGGTGCGGGCGCGGCGAGGTGAGCACGTCAAGGCCGTCGGCCAAGCAGATGGCATGGATGCGGAAGAGATGGGTTCCGTCGCTGACGATCACGAGCCGGCGCAGGCCGTTGGCGCGGGCAATCACGGCGATACGGCGCGCCGACTCCTCGGTGTTGCGGCTCTCGGTTTCGGCGATGATGGCGTGCTCGGGAACGCCCTGGCTCATGAGGTAATCGCGGCCGACGGAGCCCTCGCTGTACTCGTCGCCGCCTTCGCCGCCGAGGGTGATGATGAGCGGCGCGATGCCGCGGTGGTAAAGATCGAGCGCGTGATCGAGGCGCGCGCGAAAGACCGGTGAGGGCCGGCCGTCGTATTCGGCAGCGCCGAAGACGCCGATGGCATCGGCGGGCGCGGCCTGGTCCTGGTTGGCGTAGCGCTCGATCTGGACGTAGACGAGGCGGCACCAGGCCACGCTTGCGGCGGCAAACACGACGAACAGGGCAAGCAGCAGAGCCAGCACCGGTCTGCGCCGCTTTGCGCCTGTTCCGCGTTGCATGAGCATCCGGTTACCGCTGCAGCACCATGACCACTTCGGAGGTGGGAATTGCGCCCTCGCGCAAAATCTCCCAGCGGCCGGGGCCCAGGGAGAGATCGACGATGGTGGTGGGCAGAGAGCGGCCCGTGGGACCGCCGTCGACAATGAGGGGAATGCGATCGCCGATCTGGTCGCGGACACAGCCGGCGTGGGTGCACTCGCTGGCGCCCTGCAGATTGGCCGACGTGGCGGTGATGGGCAGACCGAAGCGCTCCACCACGGCGCGCGGAATGGCGGCGTCCGGCACGCGCAGGGCCACGTTGCCGGTGTTGGCCGTGGAGCGCAGGGGCAGCTTGCTGCCGGCGCGCACGATGATGGTGAGGGGGCCGGGCCAGAAGCGGTCGGCCAGCTTGTCAAGCATGGAATCGGAGTCCCGGGCCAGCTCGTACGCCTGGGCCAGCCCGGAGATGAGAAGCGAGAGCGGCTTGTGTTTCTGCCGCGTCTTGATCTGGTAAATGCGCTCCACCGCGCGCAGGTTTACGGGGTCGACGGCGAGCCCGTAAAACGTGTCTGTGGGCAGGGCGATGACATCGCCCTTGCGCAGGCTGGCGACGATTGAGTCGATCCGGTCCGGTTGGGGTTCATCGGGATGGACGCGCAAGATTTCCGCGAACAAGAAGGCCTACCTCTATCCCCGAATCAAAGAAGACGCTACAAACTCGGAAGCTATCACAGCACTAGCCGTGGTGCAAGTTGGCGAGCCGTCGAAGAGAGCTTCGCATCGGGAAGCTTAGAATCGGCTGTAGACACGAAGGAATTTTTGTCCGATGCCAGTTCGTATTGTACAGAGTAAACAGAACGCGCGGCTGAAGGAATTGCGGCGGACGCTGGCGGCCGCGAAACGCAGCGGCGACGCTCCGGCGGGCATTGAAGGACGCAATCTTCTCGTGGAAGCGTTGCGGGCGCATCTCGTGGTTCGCTGCGTGTTCGTAGCGCAAGGGGCCGAGCGGCTGCTGGAGGGGGTGGCGCTGCCGCGCGAAACGGAGATCGTGCTGCTGCCGAAGACCTTGCTGGATACGGCGCTGGCAACGGAGATACCGCAGCCGATGGCGGCGCTGGTGGAACCGCCGAGGTGGAGTTGGGAGAGCTTGCTGGGGCCGCGGCGGGGTGAAGCGCCTCTCCTTGTGGTGCTCGCGGGGGTGCAGGATCCGGGGAATTTGGGGACGATTCTGCGTTCGGCCGAGGCGTTTGGCGCAAGCGGGGTGGTGAGTTTGCCAGGCACCGTGAGTGCATGGAATGCGAAAGCGGTGAGGGCTTCAGCCGGGAGCGTGTTTCGCGTGCCGGTGCTGGCGGCGAGTGCGGAGGAATGCTTTCGAAGGTTGCGCGAGGCGAGGGTGAGGATTTTTGCGACGGCAGCGCGGGAGGCCGAGCCCGCCGACCGCGCGGATTTGACGGCGCCGGCTGCCCTGCTGATCGGCAATGAGGGCAACGGCGTTCCGCGGGGATTGGCTGCGCGTACGGATGGATCCATCACGATTCCCTGCCCCGGCCCGGTGGAGAGCCTCAACGCGGCGGTTGCGGCCAGCGTGCTGCTGTATGAAGCTTCGCGGCAGCGGGAATCTCGATCGGCCGCGAAAAAATCTGCAAGGAGCCAGCGATGAGTTTGTTTGAGCAGGTACCTACTCAGCCGCCGCAGCGCGCGCCCCAAGGCCGCGGTGCGGGCGGGAATGCGCCGCTGGCGGAGCGGATGCGGCCGCGCTCGCTTGAAGAACTTGTCGGCCAGGAGCACCTGGTGGGGCCGGGCAAGCCGCTGCGGGTGCAGATCGAGCGCGATGACGCCAGCTCGATGATCTTCTGGGGTCCGCCGGGGGTGGGCAAGACCACGCTGGCGAAGATTATTGCCGAAACCACGGAGGCGAGCTTCATCGAGTTCTCGGCGGTGATGAGCGGGATCAAGGAGATCAAGCAGGTGATGGCGGATGCGGCCAAGGCCGCGGAACTGCGCTCGCGAACGATTCTCTTTGTGGACGAGATTCACCGCTTCAACAAGGCGCAGCAGGATGCATTTCTGCCCTACGTGGAGCGGGGCACGATCCGGCTGATCGGGGCGACCACGGAGAACCCCTCGTTCGAAGTGATCTCCGCGCTGCTCTCGCGCTGCCGCGTGTATGTGCTGGAGCCATTGAAAGACGAACAGATCGCGTTATTGCTCAGGCGCGCGGTGGAGGACAGGGAGCGGGGCCTGGGCGCACAGGAGCTCAAAGCGGACGACGAGGCGCTGGAGCTGATGGCGAGCTACGCGAGCGGGGATTGCCGCACGGCCTACAACGCGCTCGAAGTGGCGGCGCAACTGGCGAATGCCGATGGGTCGAAACACGTAACGAAGGCGATTGCCGCGGAAGCTGTGCAGCAGCGCGTGCTCAAGTACGACAAGGCGGGCGAGGAGCACTTCAACCTGATCAGCGCGCTGCACAAGAGCGTGCGCAACTCCGATGCCGACGCGGCGCTTTACTGGCTGGGACGCATGCTGGCTGCGGGCGAGGATCCGCTGTATCTGGCGCGGCGCATCGTGCGCATGGCGGTCGAAGACATCGGGCTGGCTGCGCCGGAGGCGCTGCATCTGTGCCTTGCGGCGAAGGAGACCTACGATTTTCTGGGCTCGCCGGAGGGCGAGCTGGCGCTGGCGGAAGCGGTTGTGTATCTCGCGCTGGCGCCGAAGTCGAATGCGGTGTATACGGCCTACGGCGCGGTGCAGGAGGACATTGAGCGGGCGCGGCAGGAGCCGGTGCCGCTGCACCTGCGCAACGCGCCGACGAAGCTGATGAAGGAACTGGGCTATGCCGCGGGCTACCAATACGCGCACGACGAAGAAGGCAAAGTGGCGGAGATGGATTGCCTGCCGGAGTCACTCAAAGGGCGCAGCTATTACGTACCCACGCAGGAGGGTCGCGAGAAGCAGTTGGCCGCGCGGATGGAGGAGATCCGGAGGATCAGGACGGGCAAGCGAGCGTCCGGGTCCTGATCCGCAAATTAATACGCGTACTTTACGGAGCAGCCGTAGGGGCGCGTGTAGGCCGTGGCGATGGGCTTGCCGGCCATGGCTTCCGAGAGCGCGTCGGTGACGTAGTTGTCGGCACCCTGAATGTCGTCGACGTCGGGCGTGGGGCGGTTGTCGATGGCGCCTTCATAGATGAGCTTGCCCGTAGGATCGATGACGTACATTTCGGGCGTGGTCCTGGCGTCGTAGAGCCGGCCGAGCGTGCCCTGTGCGTCCATGAGCACGGCCGTGGGATCGGCGTGCATTTGCGCGAGATAAGCGTTCTCCTCGGCATCGGTCACGTAGCCCTGCTCGCCCGGCGCCGAAGAGATGACCGTGAACCAAGCTACTTCTTTGGCCGTCCACTCCCTCTGCAGGGTCTGCATATTGCCGGAGACGTAATGCTTGCGCGTGTACGGGCAGCCCTGGTTATGCCATTCGAGGACGACATACTTGCCGCGCAGTTGGCTAAGTGAGTGGGACTGGCCGTGGGAGTCAGTGGCGGTGAAATCGGGCGCGGGGTCGCCGACGCGCGGAGCCTGGGCGAAGGCCGGGAGCGCAAGGGCGGCGACGAATGCCGCGCAGGACAGGAACAATGCAGTGCGAAGAGCGCGGGAAGCGAACGCCATGAGTCAAGTGCCTCCAGTGCGGAATATCGAATGAGAGCCGACGCGGCGATCGGGACTGATCGCAGCCGGCACCGTTTTTCACTTGGACGTTTGCGCGGTGGACTGGGTTTCATTGCGCGGCAACTGGGCCAGCGCGCCGGTGACGATTGTGGGGGTTAACACCTGGGGCAAGAGCTGCGGGCTTGCTTGACCAGGTGCGTAGAGCGCGTAGACGGGAACGCCGCTGCGGCCGAGCGAGGCAAGCGCCTGGGTGATGGCCGGGTCCTCGCGGGTCCAGTCGGCGCGGAGGAGGGTGACGTTGGCGCGGGCGAAGGCTGCAACGACCTCGGGCCGGTCGAGGGCCACGCGCTCATTGACCTGGCAGCTCAGGCACCAGCTTGCGGTGAAGTCGACAAAAACGGGCCTGCCGGCGGCGAGCGCTTGCTGGACGGCATCGGTGGACCAGGGTTGCCAGATAGTACTTTTTGCCAGTCTGCCGCTAGCGAGGGATGCCAGTGTACGCATGTCGTCGGAATTCAAATTCGGCGCTGAGACGACGAACTCTCGCGAAGATGCGACTGAGATGCCTATCACTCCCAAAACAGTGATCGCTGCGATGGCCGTTGCCCACCGTTTCGCCGGCCAGCGGCCCAGGAACCAGCCGGCAATGGCGAGCAGCAGAAAGATGGAGAGCAGCGCCAGAAGCAGATTGGCGCCGTAGCCCTGCGCCACCACCCACGCCAGCCAGATAACAGTGCCAAAGATGGGAACGGAGACGGCCTGCTTGAGAATGTCCATCCAGGCGCCGGGCTTAGGCAGGAGGCGCGTCCACGCGGGCTGCAGGGTGAGCGCAACGTAGGGCGCGGCGAGGCCGAGGGCGAGCGCGGTGAAGACGGCGAAAGTGACAGCGGCGGGCTGGGCGAGCGCGTAGCCGATGGCCGTGCCCATGAAGGGCGCGGTGCAGGGCGTGGCCACGATGACGGCGAGAACGCCGGTGAAGAAGCTGCCGGCGTAACCCTGCTTTGCCGCAAGCGAGCCGCCTGCGCCGGTGAGGGTGAGGCCGATCTCAAACTGGCCGGCGAGCGAGAGACCGAGGAAAAAGAGCAGCGCGGCCATGAGGGAGAGAAAGACGGGCGACTGGAACTGGAATCCCCAGCCGAGGGATGCGCCGGCCGCACGGAGACCGAGCAGGAGCGCCACGAGCGCCCAGAAGGAAACGAGAATCCCGGCGGCGTAGACGAAGCCGTGCGCGCGCAGCCTGCGTCTCTCTTCGTTCCCTGAGCTCACCAAGGCCAGCCCTTTGATGAACAGCACGGGAAAGACGCAGGGCATGAGGTTGAGGAGCAGGCCGCCGAGAAAGGCGAGGCCCGCGATGCGTGCGAGCCGTGCGGGTGTTGGGCCGGATGGGGGCAGAGCGATGGACCCGGGCTGGGCGTGGATTTCGTAGTTGCGGCCACCAGAAAGCTCAATGACCCCGTTCAGGGCCGAGGGCGAACCAGCGAGATTGGTGTCTTTCTTGAGAGCGAGGATGAAGCCAGTGGGCGTGGGCGTGAGGGGTTGCGGGCTGGGGTTGTCGAGGATGTTCTGGTCTTCAGGGAAAAAGATCGCCTGGGACTCGCGCTCACCGGTGGAGACGGCGAGACGGAAGCCGGTGGGCGTGGGCTGGAAGACGGCGGTGTCGCCTAATGGAAGGGTGGACGGGAGAATACTTCCAAGGCGGTTCCAAATGCCCCAATCGGGATCGGCTTCGGCACTGGCAGGCTCGTCCTTCGAAACAATCGTGCGCGTGATGGCGAGGTCGGCTTTGCCTGGAATGCAGACTTCGCGGCAAACCAGCCAGCTGACGTGCGCCTTAAGGGTGAATGCTCCCGGCTTTGCGTTTCGCGGCACATTCAGCGAGAGCGGGAAGAGGACTTCATTTTCGTAGCCGAAATCCATCAGCGGGCCCAGAGGCAGGCGCTGGGGCGGGGGGAATTGCAAGGGCCCGGCGGTGACGCCTGCAGGGAGGGTCCACTGGATGTGCGGCGGCTCACCGGAGTCGCCGGCGTTTCGCCAGTAGACGTGCCAGCCGGGCTCGAGTTTGAAGTAGAGGCCGGCGTCGTTTTGCACGCCCGGATACAGGTTTTCGCCGGGGATCACCAGTTGCACATGCAAATGCGCGACGTCGGCGGAGCTGGACGCGGCTCCTGCCGGACCTGCTGCAGCGAACAGGGCAATGAGCGCAAAGACGGGCAGCGCGACGATGGTCGGGAGAAAGCGCATGGATGGCGGGAGACCGGGCTCCTGACAATTGGACTCAGTGTACCGGACGGAGGTTTCAGGCGCGCCTTGGCGGCAGGAACCAAGACACCGTGCGCGCGGCACGTGTTCAAAGGCAACTGCAGGTCCTTCGACTCGGTCGCCGCGGCGACCTTCGCTCAGGATGACAAATCTCAGGCAGGATGAGCTCTCGAGCAGCGAACAGGTTGCTCTGGCTGCTGACTCGCCGACTTGCCGACTCGCTGACTTGCTGACTCGCGAACTTGCTGACTTGCTGACCCTCTAACTAGCTGACCTGCTGCTTTTCGCGGCGTGCTCGCGAAAAATGCAGTCGTTTTGCACGCACTGGACGCCGGCCGCGCGGGCGCGGGCTACGGCTTCGTCGTGGATGACCTCGTCCTGGAGCCAGAGATAAGGAATCTTGAGGCGGATGACGTCGTTGACGATGGCGGGCACGTGCTGGGAGGCGCGGAAGACGTCGACGAGATCGATTCCCTGCCCGGTTCGCTCGCGCGCCGCTGTATCGGCCGCGTCGAGCGAGGCGTAACAGGGCTTGCCGAGGATTTCCTGGAGAGCGGGATTGACAGGAAAGACGCGGTAGCCGTGCGCGGCGAGGTATTTGCCGACGTTGTGGCTGGCGCGCCAGGGCTTGTCGCTCATGCCCAGGACGGCGATGTTTCCGGCCGTTGTGAGCATTTCGTCGATGAGGGCGGGATCGTTGGGCATGGTTTTCAGTGATCAGTGATCAGTGATCAGTGGTCAGTGATCAGTAATCAGGCATCAGATTCCCACCCTAGCGACAAAAACAAAAACGTCGCGAGGGTGGGCCACCCGGTTGCCTTTGATGGGCTCGCTAGACATCAAGATCTTCTTCCGTTGAACTGGCCGCAACGGCGGTGCCGCGGCGCTTGGCGAGCAGGTAGCCGCGCAGGAAGGGCTCGAGGTAGCCGTCGAGGACCTTGTCCACGTCGCCCACTTCGACCTTGGTGCGGTGATCCTTGGCCATGCGGTAGGGCTGCAGCACGTAAGAGCGAATCTGGGAGCCGAAGTTGATGTCGAGCTTGGAGTCTTCGAGCTTTTTGGTTTCCGCGCGCTTCTTCTCGAGCTCGTACTCGTAGAGGCGCGAGCGCAGCATCTTGAAGGCTTTGTCGCGGTTCTTGTGCTGGCTGCGCTCGTTCTGGCACTGGACGACGATACCCGTGGGGATGTGGGTGATGCGCACGGCCGAGTCCGTGGTGTTGACGTGCTGGCCGCCCTTGCCGCCGGAGCGGTAGGTGTCGATGCGCAGGTCTTCGGGCTTGATGTCGACGTGGATGGAGTCGTCGATCTCCGGCGAGACGAAGACCGACGCGAACGACGTGTGCCGGCGCTTGGCGGCGTCAAAGGGCGAAATCCGCACCAGCCGGTGCACGCCGCTCTCCCCCGCCAGCAGCCCGAAGGCGTACTCGCCGGCGATGGTGAAAGTGGCGGATTTGATGCCGGCCTCCTCGCCGTCCTGGTAGTCGTTCATTTCGGTTTTGAAACCCTCACTCTCGGCCCAGCGCAGGTACATGCGCATGAGCATCTCCGCCCAGTCCTGGCTCTCGGTGCCGCCGGCGCCGGGATGCACGGTGACGATGGCGTTGAGGGGGTCGGCTTCGCCGGAGAGCATGGTGCGGGCTTCGAGCTCCTCGGCGAAGGCGGCGAGATCCTTGATGGATTTTTCGAGATCGGCGAGAACGTCTTCGCCCTCGCGGGCGAGCTCGAAATACACTTCGATGTCGCTGGTACGGCGGACGAGCTGTTCATCGTCGGCGACGAGCTGCTCCAGGCGCTTGCGATCACGCATGAGCGGCTTCGACGCTTCCGGATCGGACCAGAGCGCCGGATCGGCGAGGCGGGTTTCTATTTGGGCGAGTTCCCTGCGGATGCGGGCAGGGTCAAAGATACTCCCGCAGGTCGCGCACCTGGTTGCGGACGGGAGCGTAGGCGAATTCGAGATCGTTGAGGGATGGCATTTTGCTTGGTGTGACCTGTCTTCGGATTTGGCGAGTTAGCCGCGCTTTCG
>JASHUF010000494.1 GCA_030040175.1 Acidobacteriaceae bacterium | reverse complement strand
CAGCGCACCGTGGAGCGCGTGCGCCGGGTGCAGGACTTTCTCGAGATTCCGGTCGCCGTCGAAAACGTGAGCTCCTACGCGGCGTTCACGGCCTCCGAAATGACGGAGTGGGAGTTTTTGACTGAAGTCGTGGAGCGCGCCGACTGCGGCATTCTGCTCGACGTGAACAACATCTACGTCTCCGCCATGAATCACGAGTTCAATCCCCTGGAGTACGTGAATGCCGTGCCCGCGCACCGCGTGGCGCAGATTCACATCGCCGGCCACTCGAAGTACGAGAAATACATTCTCGATACCCACGACCATCCGGTGATCGATCCGGTATGGAGTCTTTATGCGCGCGCCATTGAGCGCTGCGGGCCCACGCCCACGCTGCTCGAGTGGGACGATCATATTCCCAGCTTCGACGAGGTGCACGCCGAGGCGCTCAAGGCCAACCGCTATCTCCACCGCCAGGCCCCGGAGCTCGCCGGAGCGGCGCAATGAATCTTGAGGAGATTCAGCGCGCCATGGCCGCGGCAGTGATGCAGCCGCTCACGCGCGATGAAACCATGCGTGCGCAGTCAGCCGATGGCCGGCCGATGGCCGAAGTGGCGGCGTCGTTCATCGCGCCCAACAGCCGCCTCGATGCCTTCGAGCGCCTGGAGATCTACAACCGCCAGTACTGGCTGCGCGTGCTGGGCGCGCTCGCTGAAGACTTTCCCGCTCTGCGCGCAGTGGTGGGAGGCGCACGGTTTCATGCGCTTTCCATCGCTTATCTCAGCGCGCACCCAAGCCGCTCCTTCACCCTGCGCAACCTGGGCGCGAAGCTGGTCGAGTGGCTCGGAGCGCATCCTGAGTTCGCGGGACGGCGGCATGCGCTCGCCGTCGACGTGGCGCGGGTCGAGTGGGCGTTTGTTGAAGCCTTCGATTCCACTCAGCGCGCGCCGCTTACGCTTGCGCAGATCGCTGCCTTGGACGGCGCATCGCGGCTTGCGCTGCAGCCGCACCTGCGATTGATGAATCTCGCGTACGCGGCCGACAACCTGGTGCTGAGCCTGCACCAGCGCGAGAAGCGGCTGACCAGCGAAGCCGGCCTGAATCATGAATCGGAGCATGAAGAGGAAGAGACGGCTCCGGTGAAGCTGCCCAGGTTGCGCCGGCGGGTCACGTGGCTGGCCGCGCATCGCGTCGATCTCTCCGTCTACTACCGGCGTCTTGAGCGCGAGGAGTTCCGCACTCTCGATGCACTTGGAAAGGGAAGGCCGCTGGGTGAGGCGCTGGACGCAGGCTTTGCCGATTCCGCCATTCCGGAAAAGCGCCGTGCCCCCTGCGTGCAGTCGTGGTTCGCGACCTGGGCCGAGCTGGGATGGATTTGTGCCCCGGAGGCAGAGCCCTGAGGGGAGACGCATGTCCAAGCTCTTCAACCTGTATTCACGCGCCGATCGCGCGCTCCGCGCCCTCGGCGGCCCGCTTCTATTCGCCATCCGCCTCTACTGGGGCTGGCAATTTTCCACGGATGGATGGGGCAAGCTGCACCACCTGCCGCGCGTGGGCGCTTACTTTGCAGAACTGAACCTGCCCATGGCGCACGCCACGGCGCTCTTCGTCTCCATCCTCGAGTTCGTTGGAGGGATTCTCCTGGCTGCGGGCGTGGGCACGCGCCTGGTCTCGCTGGCGCTGTTTGTCAACATGACGGTCGCGTTTTGGGTTGCGGAAAAGGACGCCTTCCTGGGCGTTCTCTCAAACCCTGACAAATTCCAGGGAGCGGACGCGTATAACTATTGGTTTGCCGCGCTCCTCATTCTCATCCTGGGACCCGGTTGGATTGCGGTGGACACACTGCTAAGGCGAAAATTTGCGCGAGCGCGGATCTGACCCACGCGCTATCATGGCAGTCAATCTCCCTTGAGTCGGTTGCATAGATGGCCTGAGGCTGCTGGGTAATGTCCCTCAGGGCTAAAGCCCCAACGTTGGTGCGGCCTTTGCGGCCCGGCTGAATCCACCCCAGCGACGAAGACCTGTCGCTGGGGGCCCCGGGAAGCCGGGCCCTTTTACAAAGCCATTTATGCAACCAGTTCTTGAGATTTGCGGGCCATGCGCATTGTCTTCATGCTGACCTCCCTCGGTATCGGCGGAGCGGAGCGCCAGGCGCTTTCGATCGCCGAGCGCATGCGCGAGCGCGGCCACGCTGTGGCTGTGTTCACGCTGCGGCCGCAAATTGCCGAAGAGTGGCCGACTTCGCTGCCGGTCTTCCGCCTGGGAATGCGCAAGCACCCGTTCAGCGTCTTCGTGGCCGCCATCCGCGCCCGCCGGTATCTGCGCGACCTCGCGCCCGACGTCATCCACAGCCACGGCTTTCATGCGAACCTCTTCGCGCGGCTGCTGGGGAATTTCCTCCCCCGCGCGGCCATCGTCTCGACCATCCACAATATCTGCGAAGGCGGCCGCGGGCGCATGCTCGCCTACCGGCTGACCGACGGCCTGTGCGCGCAGACGGCGGCGGTGAGCGAAGCCGTAGCCGCGCGTTTCGTCGCCCTCAAGGCGGTGCCGCAAGGCCGATGCGCCGTGGTCGAGAATGGCATCGATGCCGGCGCATTCACGCCCGATTCGCAGCGGCGGGCGGCAACGCGCGCGGCCATGGCGGCAGGCGCGGGCTTCGTCTGGCTCGCTGCGGGGCGGATCGCACCGGCCAAGGATTATCCCAATCTTCTGCGCGCGTTTGCCCTTCTGCACGCGGCGCACCCTGGCGTGCAGTTGTGGATTGCCGGCGCGGGAACGGAGAGCGCGGTCGCGGCGCTTCGCACTCTGGCCCACGAACTCGGCATCGATGATGGCATGCAATGCCTCGGCCTGCGCCGCGATCTCGACGCGCTGCTCGATGCCGCGGATGGCTTCGTTCTCAGCTCGGCGTGGGAGGGAATGCCTCTCGCCGCTGCCGAAGCCATGGCCATGGAGAAGCCCCTGGTGGCTGCGGACGTGGGCGGTGTGCGCGAGCTGGTCGGCGAGACCGGCATTCTGGTTCCCGCGCGCGATGCCGCGGCGCTCGCCCGCGCCATGGACGCAATCATGCGCGCACCGGAGCCCACGCGCCGCGCGCAAGGCCGCGCGGCGCGCGCGCGCATTGAGAGCCATTTCCGCCTGGATGCGCGCGCCGATGCATGGGAAGGGCTATATGAGCGCGCTTTGAGGAAATCGGCCTGAGGTGAACTTGAAGGCAAGGCAGCATCCGCCGGCCTGGCGCGATCGGTGAGAGAGGAACCGAAGAAAAGGGCCGAAGCATCGCACTCCGGCCCCCGGCCGACTGTCCCCCAGTGGGCCGTCAGAACTGAAACGCAGCCTGCAGATAAATGCGGCGCGCGGCCGAACCGGAAGAGAAGATGCCGCCGGCAAGGCTGGTGGACTGGCCGAAGCGCGAATCAACGCCCGTTGAGCTGGGCGTGACCGTTCCGTTCGGGGTTCCGTAGTCGATGTCGTTGAAGAGGTTCAGCGCCTGGGCGCTGAAGGTCAGCGTGTACTTGCGTCCGCTGCTGGCTGAGCCGCCCCAGGGACCGCCGCGGCCGCCGCTGGGGGCGCCGAAGGGCCCGCCAAATCCGCCAAAACCGCCATGTCCGCCGCGACTGCCGCCGGGTGGAGGAGCGCCGCCGCTGCCCTCCACTTTGGGACCGATGCCGAATCCGCGCGTGAGGCGCAGGTTCACGGCAACGGCCGCAGGCCCGTTGCCCAGGTTCGCGGGAATGATGGTCTCGCCCGGCTGCGGATTCAGGTTGAAGTTGCCGTAGCTGGTGGTGACAACTTCATCCAGAGGATTCGAGGTCGCCCAGGTGGGACGATCCTGGCCGATGAAGTTGTCGCCCGTGAGGTCCTGCGCAGTGGCGATGTCGTACGGCCTGCCCGATTGCGCAATCAGGAAGGGATTGAAGACCAGGCCCCACGGTCCGGTGTAATTGCCCATGAGAAAGACCTGGTTGCGCGAGACCCAGGAGGCGCGGCCGTAGTCCTGGGCCAGGTTGTAGGAATTCGAGGCAGTGCCGGTGTCGGCGTGGGCCTTGTTCAGGTTGTAGTAGCCGGTGAAGCTGAGCCGCTGGGTGAAGCGCGCGTTGATGCTGAGGATGAACTGATCCTGCTTATAAATGGCTTCAGGAAACGTCTCGTCGATGAGGCCGAGATCGGGGTAGGGCCGCACGCCGGTGGAGGGATCGCCATAAGCATAGCTGTCCGGCAGGAAAGCATTGGCGTCGATGGTCGCCGACTGGTGCACGCCGAGCGTGTGCAGATAGGTGGCCGTAAGCGTGGACGACTTGGTAAGCTGGCGCTCCAGGCTCAGGCCGAGCTGCTCGTGGGTGGGCGAGTGGTAGCGCGTGGCGATGGTGTCGATCTGCGGCAGGTTGCCGGCGGCGCTGCAGTTGGTGCCGGGCTGAGCGAGAGCGGCGCTCAGGCTTGTGGCGCTGAAGCAGGTGGGATTGTTGATGACGATCTGCTCCTGGCTGCCGGGCTTGCCGTTGTAGCGAATGGCCGACATGAGCGTGCC
>JASHUF010000493.1 GCA_030040175.1 Acidobacteriaceae bacterium | reverse complement strand
TACTGGAGCGGATGGAGCGCGGAGGGCATTTCGGGAAGATGGCGGCAACAGTGGACGGTGATCAGTGATTAGTTGTCAGCGGTTCATGGGTGAGGGTCAGGGATCGGCAAATGAGCGGGAAGCGAGGGTCGGAAAGCGAATGAATGGGTGGAGAGCAGGGTTGGTTCTTGCGGCGGGGCTGGCTGCGGGGGCGCTCGTGGTGTGGTCACAGGTTCAGACGCCTGCGGCGCCGGCGGCGGCGAGTCCGGCGCAGGTGTCCGCAACGGCAGGGGCAGCACAGGCGACGCTGCGGCCTGCGCCGCCCACGCGCGATCCGCACACGCCGGGATTTGTGCAGGCGGCGGAGTTGCCGGATGGGCAGAATGCGCCGCCGGATGCGGACGGGAATTTCATTCTGGGGCCGACGCACGAGCCCGCGCCGGAGGCGATGGTGCGCGCGGGTGTGCCGCATGGGACGATCTATGAGTTCACGATGGAGTCGGCGGAGAGCAAGATCTATCCCGGAATTGCGCGCGACAAGGGCACGTTTGGCACGCCCGATCCCGAGAATCCGGCCAAGCTGATCGTAACCACGAGCCATCCCGCGCCGTATACGCGGCACGTGGCGGTGTATGTTCCGGCTCAGTATGTGCCGGGGACAGAGGCGCCGTTCCTCGTGGGCGCGGACGGACCGGACCGGCTCCTGTTTACGGTGCTCGACAACCTGATCGCGGAAAAGAAGGTGCCGGCGCTGGTGGCCATCTCCATCGGCAACGGGAGCGGGGACGCGCAGGGCTCGGAACGGGGCCTCGAGTACGACACCATGAGCGGCAAGTACGCAGAGTTTGTGGAGACCGAGGTGCTGCCGCGGGTGGAGGCGCGGACAGGCGTAAAGCTGACCAGCGATCCCGAGGGGCGCGCGGCCATGGGCGGCAGCAGCGGCGCTGCGTGTGCGCTGATCATGGCCTGGTATCACCCGGAGTGGTACCACCGCGTGCTGAGTTACTCGGGAACGTTTGTCAACCAACAGTGGCCGTACAACGCGGCCGTGCCCCAAGGGGCATGGGCGTTTCACGAGCACCTGATTGCGGAGAGCGTGGCCAAGCCGATCCGTATCTGGATGGAAGTGGGCGACCGCGATCTGCTTAATCCGAACGTCATGCGCGACGGCATGCACGACTGGGTGCTGGCCAACGAGGAGATGGCGCGGGCGCTCGCGGCCAAAGGCTACCACTACCAGTTTGTGTTTGCCCGGAACGCCGGGCACGTGGACCGCAGCGTGCGGGCGCAGACGCTGGCCGAGGCGCTCGAGTATGTGTGGGAGGGGTATGCGAAGTGAGCGGGTGAGCGGAGTTGGCGGAATGAGCGGGGTTCGTGCGTTCCCACCTTAAAGCATTTCTCCTTCTGCTGTACACCGAAGCCACCGCGGTCAAGTGCCGATTTCAACAAGAAATCGCCACCCTGGAAAGGGCCGAAAACGGCTCTATGCGAAGGAGAAATGCCTCAAACGCTCAGCCACCCCACGGACGAAGACCTGTCCGCGGGGGCCCGGTCCACGCGGTTAGGATGGGGCGCCCTTTTTCGTGTCGGGGATGGATTTGTGAAAAAGCAGGTCCTTCGACTCGGTCGCCGGCTGCGGCGGACGACCTTGCTCAGGATGACAAGCTTAGAAGTTTCGCGATTTAGACCGTGGCGTGGGTGACGTTCTTCATCGGCGTGTGGCGGTGGACGCGGAGATTATTGAGCGCGTGGTTGATAAAGCGCGGCTCGAAGCGGGGCGGCATCTGCATGAAGCGGCAACTGGCGACGACCTGGTCGACGATGAACCTGGGCTGATAGGCGGCGAGTTCGAGGCCCTTTTCCTCGGTGATCTTGTAGACGATCTCGGCAAAGATGTCGCGCGACAGGGTGAAGCCGTGCTTGGCGCATTCGATGTCGAAGATCTGGCGGTAGGACTCGACCGTGGGCGGGCCGACCTCGATCTTGTAGGGCAGGCGGCGGAGGAATGCCGGATCCATCAGGTCTTCGGGCTCGAGGTTGGTGGAAAAGATGATGAGCTCCTCGAAGGGGATGGAGAAGGATTTGCCGGTGTGCAGCTTGAGATAATCGACGCGTCCCTCGAGAGGGACGATCCAGCGGTTGAGCAGGTTGGTGGGCGAGACGAGCTGGCGGCCGAAGTCGTCGATGACGAAGCAGCCGCCAAGAGCCTTGAGGTGCAGCGGAGCCTCATAGAAGTGACCCAGCTCGTCGTAGCGCAGATCGAGCATATCGAGCGTGAGCTCGCCGCCGGCGATAACGAAGGGGCGGCGGCAGGGAACCCAGCGGGTGTCAAAAACCTCGCGGCGGACGAGCGAGATGGAGTCGTCCTCGGTGACTTCGGCGCGGTCGAGGGGGATGTGAATGGAGGGGTCGAACATGCGGATGATCTGGCCCTCGACGCTGATGGAGTAAGGCACGTAGATGACGTCGTTGTAAACGTTGGCCATGCAATGGGCCACGGAGGTTTTGCCGTTGCCGGGAGGGCCGTAAAGCAGCATGGCCCGGCCGGAGTTGAGCGCGGGGCCGCACTGCTCGATGAGCGCATCCTCGAAGGTGAACTCGGCTGTGGCCTTGCGGATGCGGTCGAAGGTGATGATTTCGTTGGTGAGCTTCTGCAGGTTCACCTGGTAGGTGAACTCCTCGATGGTGACGGGAGCGGGGCCGGAGTAGCCCACGCGGCTGAGAGCGTCGAGAACCCAGCGGCGGCCTTCCTCGGAGAACATGTAGCCGAGGTCGGCGAGGGTGCCCGAGTCGCGCGAGCCGAGAGTGATGATCAGCTTGCGATCGACGGCCATGCGCACCAGATCGAGCACGATGTGATAGGGCAGCTTGATGGCGTTGGCGAACTGGCGAACGGTCTCCAGGCGCTCGACGTAGATAAGCTTCAACAGGAGGCCCATGAGCTCGGTGGCGTCGATCCCGGTGGCGCCGATGTCAGCCGGCTCGGTGGGAAGGCGGTGCAGAAAGGCGTCGAGCGCAGCCTGGCTCATGGCGCCGATGGCGACCAGGTTTTCGCCCAGACGGCCGCCATGCGTGGCCTGGTGCTCCAGCGCGCGGGTGACGTCATCTACGGCGACCAGCTTGCCCCGGATCAGGAGATCGCCCAATCGCAACGAACTGGAAATAGTGCGTCTCCTTTCATGATTTTTTCGGTTTTGGGCCGTTTATCCATTGTACGGCGGCTGCAGAATCGCGGCCGGAGCTGCGGGATTGAAGGCTCGTCGAATGCGGCCGCTTCCTCAAGGGAAAGTGTGAGGGAAGGGACCGAGGCGGCGGTGAAGAAATTGAAGCCGGGATCGAGCCTGTGGCCGGGAAAGGGAATGCGTCCCGCCTTGTTCCTTGCCCAGGTCCCGGGGCGGGGCCGGAGCGGAGCGGCGGCCGGACTGCCGGCGATTGCGCCGCCGACACAGGCGCGCAAAGCCTTCAATCCGGTAACTCCGAAGCTGACGTGGTCCATGGCTTCTCCTGCTCCGAATCTTGGTCTGCGGCCAAGGCCTGCGGTCGAGGTCTCAGCCCTTCTCGAACGCGCGATCCCGCGCCGCGAGCGGAGAAACAATTCAGCCGGATGAGGCGGGGTAAAGAGGCGGAAGGCGATAGAGCCGGATCGACAAGAGAGACTTTGCAACGCAAGAGAACCGGGGAAAAGCGGAGCAGAAGTGCAACCAAGCTTACGAAAAAAGCTTACCGGAAGGCGATTGCGCGGTCACTACAACTTTTGTTGCGTGGAGATCGCCGAAGGGCGGGAGTAAAAACTGAAGACACAGGCGGATGAGCCCGGGAGACGCGGCCGTGAGCGCCGCGGACCCGGGGGAACGGCGCCTGGCGGGACGGGGAGCGGAGCCGGGAGGGTTGCGGACGCGCGATTCCAGCCGCAAAAGCCAGAGCGGCCGCAAGTGCGCGGATTCTGCCGGTTTGCGGTCATTTTTTTATCCTGCGGTGATGATTTCTCAACCTGATTGCATTGATGATGAAGGGGTAAACTGCTGGATTGGAATGCAGGGCGAGACAACTTTTCGCGCCAACGGCGGGTCTAAAATGACATTTGAAGGAAGTGTGCACAAGCGGGCTGAAATGTCCTCGAAGCGCGGAAATGACCGGAGCCGGTAACCCTGCGTCCAACGAAATGGCTCCAAGCCAGGACCGGCACAGCCGGATCAAGACGTTCGAGGAAAGGGCGCGGGTTTCCGTTTGACGGCCGGGCCGCCGCTCCCTGAAGGCCTTATCTCAACAACGCCCGGTCGGTGGCACCCCGAAGGTCGCGACGGCCACAGAGGCAGGGGCAATGCTCTTCGGCGCTTCAGAAAACGCTCCTGGGCACAGGAAGGCGGCGGACGGATTTTGAACCAGCGCGCGCAATCGAGGCAGCAGCCCGGACGCCGATCCAGCTTCGCGGGCCCGGGGATGGCGGACGCAGGGAGTGCGGACGCGGCGTGTGCAGGTGCGGGGCCGGCGCTTTTGCGCATGGCCGGACGCGCAGCGCGCGCAGTGGCGATCGGCGCGGTTCCGGCGGCCATGGTGCTGGCGGGCTGCGGCGGCGGCGCGAGTGCGGGCTCCGGCAGCGGAGCGCTGAGCGTCTCGCCGGGCACAGCCACCATCGACACCAACTGCACCGGGTGCAATACGCTGAACTCGTCAGGAAGCGCAGTGGAGCAGTTTGCGGCGTCGCTCAACGGCGGCGCGGCCGGCGTGACCTGGACGGTGAGCGGCGGCGACGCGACGGCCGGCCCGGGCAGCATTACTTCGACCGGGCAGTACACGCCGCCGGGCTACCTGACCGCGGATAGCGTGAACGTGACGGTAACGGCGACGCTGACCTCCGACAGCAGCGACAAGGCCACGGCGACGGTGACGGTGACGCCGGGATTCCTTGAGCCGCTGACGCCGGAGAACGCGGCCTTGGGGGCGAGCGGAACGCTCACGATTACGGGGTACATTGCGGAAGCGGGAGGGACGGACGGGGTCAACTACGCGGTCTCGAACAGCGCGACGGGTTCGAGCGGCGGTGAAGGAAGCGTGGGCTCGCCGAGCTGTGCGCGCGGAGCGCAGGAGTTTACCTCCTGCACGGTGACCTATACGGCGCCGGCGACGGTGACTGCGACCGCGGCGACGTACGTGGTGGCGACGGTGGGCACGTCGTCCTCGAAAACGGCGGCGGAAGTGCTGCTGAATACGGAGGGGGTGGACAGCAATCCTTCGGCGCACCAGGCGCAGTTGCCCACG
>JASHUF010000492.1 GCA_030040175.1 Acidobacteriaceae bacterium | reverse complement strand
CGTGCACGTCGGCATCGAAGACCGCGAAGCCGCCATCCGCATCATGAACTCGATGCGCTACTTTCTGCCGCACATTATGGCGCTGGCCACCAACTCGCCCTTCTGGCTCGGCCTCAACACCGGCTACAAGGGCTATCGCGCCAAGGTCTTTGAGAACTTTCCCCGCACCGGCATTCCCGACGCGTTCTCGAGCTACTCCGAATTTGAAAACTACGTCAGCCTGCTGGTGCGCACCAACTGCATCGACAACGCCAAAAAAATCTGGTGGGACATTCGTCCGCATCCCTTCTTCAATACCGTCGAGGTGCGCGCCTGCGACATTCCCCTGCGCGCCGAGGAAACCGTCTCGATTGCCGCGCTCATCCAGGCTGTGGCCGCGTATCTCTGGAAGCTCCACGCCGCCAACCAGGACTTCCGCCAGTACACGCGCTCGCTCATCGCCGAAAACAAATTCCGCGCCGTGCGCTACGGCCTCGACGGCAAGCTGATCGACTTCGGCAAGCAGGAAGAAGTTCCGCTGCGCGATCTCATCGAAGAGATTCTCGTCCTCATCGATCCCGTGGTGGACGAGCTCGAGAGCCGCAAGGCCATCGACGGAATACGAACGATCTTGAAGACCGGCACCGGCGCCGACCGCCAGCTCAAGATCTTTGAGGAGTCCAAAGGCGATTTGAAGGCCGTGGTCGATTACATGGCGAAGGAAACGCAGGCAGGGCTCTGAGTTTTATTCCCAGAGGCCTTCCATTAACCTGAGAAGATGCTGCGCAACGACGTGGCTTTTCGAGAGGGCGTCCGATCCACTGCAATGAACGAAACCGCCGCGCACCTGTTGTCGATGGATTTCCCTACTGAGTTCGCGCAGGGCGCGCGCTCGGCTGTCTTTACCTGCCTGCGCATCACGCCGGAGGAAAAAGTCACGCTCATCACCGACCGCGCGACAGAGCCCATCGCCGCGTCGCTTGCAGCGCAGCTCGCCCGCCGCGGCTGCGCCTGGAATGCCTTCGTGCTCGAGGATCTCGCCCCGCGCCCGCTCACGGATATGCCTGCACCGGTGCTCGCCGATATGGAATCCTCGCAGGTTTCCATTTTTGCCGTCCAGGTGCAGCCCAACGAGCTCGGCTCACGCATGCAGATGACGGACGTGGTCAATCGCCGGCGCATGCGCCACGCACACATGGTCAACATCACGGCGGAGATCATGTGCCAGGGCATGCGCGCCGATTACGACCTCGTCGACCGGCTCTCGCAAAAGGTCCTCGAGCGCGTGCGCCGGGCGACGCGCATCCGCGCGACGACAGCCGCCGGAACCAGCATCGTCGCGGAGATGAATCCGGCCTACAAATGGTTCAAGACCTCGGGCATCATCTCGCCGGAAAAATGGGGCAACCTGCCCGGCGGCGAGTGCTTCACCGCGCCCGGCGAAGTGAACGGGAGGTTCGTTGTCGATGGGGTGGTGGGCGACTGGCTCTGCGCGCGCTACGGACTGCTTAAAGCCACACCCCTCACCATCGAGATCGCGGCCAACCGCATCGTGCGCTGCGCCAGCGCCAACAAGCAGCTCGAAGCCGACTTCTGGGCTTACACCCACAGCGACGAAAACTCCGACCGCGTGGGCGAGTTCGCCATCGGCACCAACATCGGCGTCGAGCGCGTCATCGGCAACATCCTGCAGGACGAAAAATTCCCCGGCATCCACATCGCCTTCGGCAATCCCTACGGCGAGCACACGGGCGCGCCGTGGCGCAGCGGAACGCACATCGACGTGGTCGGCCTCGGCTTCAATATCTGGCTGGAAGCCGGCTGGGGAGAAGAGCAGATCATGCGCGAGGGGCGGTTTTTGATCGAGGCGTGACTGACCGTCTTTATCGGAATTCTCGGCGCGCTCGTCTATGCTGTTGTCATGAGTACCGCGCCTTCCGTCGCTCTCCGCACCCTCGGCAACTCCGGCCTGCAACTCACGCCCATCGGCTTCGGCGCCTGGGCCATCGGCGGCGCAGGCTGGCAGTTTGCCTGGGGTCCGCAGGACGACAGCGACTCGATCGCCGCCATTCATCGCGCCCTGGATCTCGGCGTCAACTGGATCGATACCGCCGCCATCTACGGACTCGGACACTCGGAAGAGGTGGTGGCGCGGGCGGTGAAGAGCTCTCCCCAAAAGCCCTACATCTTCACCAAATGCTCGCGCCGCTGGAACGCCGACGGCTCGATCTACAGCTCACTTGAACCGAATTCGCTCGCGGAAGAACTCGAAGGCTCGCTGCGCCGGCTCGGCGTCGAAACCATCGATCTCTACCAGATTCACTGGCCGAATCCTGAGGAAGAGATCGAGCGCGCGTGGGAGACGCTGGTTCGCTTCCGCCAGCAGGGCAAGATCCGGTGGATCGGCGTCTCCAATTTTTCCACCGAGCAGATGCAGCGCATTCAGCGCGTTGCACCCATCAGCAGCCTGCAGCCGCCGTATTCCATGCTGCGCCGCGCGGTGGAAGAAACCGTGTTGCCGTTCGCGCAGGCCCAGGGCATCGGCGTCATCAATTATTCGCCCATGGTCAGCGGACTCCTCACCGGGAAAATGACGGCCGAACGCGCGGCCGCGCTGCCCGAAAGCGACTGGCGCCGTACCAATGTGGAGTTCAAGGAGCCGCGGCTCAGCCGCAATATGCGCCTGGTCGATCTGCTGCGGGAGATCGGCAGCGGTCACAGCGTCACTCCGGGCGTGGTTGCCGTCGCCTGGACGCTGCACAACCCCGCCATCACCGCGGCCATTGTCGGCGGACGCAGCGCGGGCCAGGTGGAGGAACTCGCGCCAGCGCTCGCATTCCGGCTCGCCGAAGACGAGTTCGCGCGGATCAACGCGTTTCTCGCCGCCAATCCGGCGTAAAGTACGCGCGGAAACTTCGCGCTTGCCTCGCCCGGACTCTCAGGCAAACAAAAACCCCTGGCGCTGGGCCAGGGGTTCTTGTTGAACGGGTTCGTCAGCCTTACATCGCGGCCACAAAACTCGGAACCATCGATGCCGCGTGATCCTGCATCAGCTGCGTCATGCGGGCGGCCATGCCGGTATACATGGATGCGGCGCGGAACGCGTTGATGCGAACGCCTTCGCTCGCCTGCGTGAAGCCGTACTGGCACAAAGCCATCAGCACGCACACGCGAATCTGCATGGCATCGCTGTGCAGCGTCTCAATCAGCAGCCGGTCCACGCCCTCGCAGTGCGTCGCCGCGTAGTCCG
>JASHUF010000491.1 GCA_030040175.1 Acidobacteriaceae bacterium | reverse complement strand
GGCGTTGATCCAAACCGCATCCGTCGAGGGCGCGGGGCGAATGAAGAGGTCGGCGCGCTCGGCCATCTCATGCTTGCGCAGGTCGGCCACGATGAGCCGCTGGCCGCGGAACTTGTGCGAGCGCTTGATGCGCGTGGCGATCACGGGATGGCTCTCCGCGGTGTTCGAGCCGATGAGAATCACCAGGCCTGCGCGCTCGATGTCCTGGATCGATCCCGTGTCGCCGCCGTAGCCGACGGTGCGCTTGAGGCCCATGGTCGCCGGCGTCTGGCAGTAGCGCGAGCAGTTGTCCACGTTGTTGGTGCCGATGACCGCGCGCGCCAGCTTCTGCATCAGGTAGCTTTCTTCGTTGGTGCACTTCGAGGAAGCGATAAAGGCCAGCGCATCGGGTCCATGCATGCGCTTGATTTGAGTGAATCGCTCGGCGATGAGCGTGAGGGCTTCGTCCCAGGTAGCTTCGCGAAACTCGTCGCGTCTGTGCTCGCTCCGCGCGCGAATGAGCGGATGCGTCAGCCGGTCAGGCGCGTTCACGTAATCCCACGCGAACTTGCCCTTCACGCAGGTGGAGATGCCGTTGGCCGGACCCTCCACAGGCTCGATCTTGAGAATGTGACGGCCGCGCGTCCACACGTCGAAGGAGCAGCCCACGCCGCAGTAGGTGCACACGGTCTTGGTCTTTTTCGTCAACTGCGCGCGCATGGCAGACTCGGCGTTCGAGATGGCGAGAATGGGCCCGAAGCCGGTGTCGGGCTCGACGGCCTTAACCGCGCCGATCATATTGTCGAGGGCCGTGCGCGGCAGGTCGGTAAACAGGCCCGCCTGCCCGAGCATCGACTTTTCCATGAGTGCATTGCAGGGGCAAACGGTGACGCAGTGGCCGCAGGAGACGCACGACGAGCCTTCGATCTTTTCGCCGCCGTCCCACAGCACGCGCGGATGCTCGGACTCCCAGTCGATGGTGAGAGTCTCGTTCACCTCCACGTTCTGGCAGGCTTCTACGCAGCGCCCGCAGAGGATGCACTGGCTTGGGTCGTAGCGATAGAAGGGATTCGAATGATCCTGCGGATACGGCTTGGGCCTGAACGGCTCGGACTGATGATCCACGTGCAGATGCTCCGTGGTGGTGTGCACGGTGCAGTTGCCGTTGTTGTTGTCGCAGACGGTGCAGTAGAGATCGTGATTCCTGAGGATGCGGTCGAAGGCCTCGCGCTGCGCCTGTTCGGCGCGCGTGCTGGTGGTGAGCACGTTCATCTCCGCGGCTACGGGCGTGGCGCAGGCGCGCACCAGCTTGCCGTTGACTTCAACCATGCAGGTATCGCAGGTTTCAATGGGCCCCATTTGCGGGTGATAGCAGACTTGCGCCAGATGCCGCTGCGGCATGCAGCGGTTAATGGCCTCGATGAGCAGTTCTCCTCGAACGGCCGGCACCGTGGCGCCATCCAGCATGATGGTTACGTTGGGGTCTTTTGGCAACAGCGTATTGAGCAGGCGCTTCTCTTGAGTCATGGCAGGATTGGATGCGGCGGCGGAACCGGCAGGATGATGGACCGGTTCCGCGTGCCTATTCTCCATCGTTTTTGCGAATCTGGCCCAGGCGCGTTCCGAAGATCTCAAGGAAGCGGTTGACGAGCGCAAGCGCGCGCCGCACCTCGCGCCGGCGAAGCTGGTTGAGAACAGTCAGGATTCCCGGCGGCTCGGTTTTGGGATCGGGAGGCTGGCCCACCGCGCCGGTCACGGCCGCCACATAGCTTTCCATCACCTGCGGATCGATCGAGCCCAGCATCTTGGCAAGAAGAATCAGGTTGCGCAGGCCGTTTGCGCCCTCGGGCGTATTGGCCGCCTGGACGAGGGTTTCTGCCAGGTCGCCGCGCGCGCCCAGAGCGCCGCGCAGCAGCTCGAGGGTACGGCTCGAGTGCAGTTGACCGATCAGCTCATAGGCCTCGAGAAGCGCGTCAGCGTGATTGAGCCGCGCGGCCGCAAGCCGTTCGGCCCGTTCTCTCTCGAGATCGCGAGGGGGCGCTTCCAATGGAATAGGCTGAGCCATGGGCTTATCTCCTGTTGCGGAAATCGGAAATCACTCGATTGACTCCGATGCCGCAACGCCGCTGCGTGGATGCCAGCATACGCCCGCGGCGGGCACCGTGGGAAATGGGAAAAAATCCGCGCGGCTCATTGCGCGGTGGGCAAACATCTCTCTTGGCCGGAGTAGACGACGAACCGGCGGCCGCGCAGAAAGCCCACCAGGGTGAGATGCATCTCGCGCGCCAGCTTGACGGCCAGGCTCGATGGCGCCGAAACCGAAGCCACCATAGGAATTCCGGCCGCAAGCGCCTTCTGCACGATTTCGAACCCGCCTCGGCCGCTCACCAGGAGAACATGCTCGGCCAGCGGCAGCTTGCCCGCGAGCAGCGCCCCGCCCACGATCTTGTCCACGGCGTTGTGCCGGCCGATGTCTTCGCGGACTTCGAGAAGCTCGCCGGAAGCGTCAAAGAGCGCCGCGGCGTGCAAGCCGCCGGTGCGGTCAAAGGTGGACTGGCGCGCCCGCAGCCGCGCCGGCAGTTCGCACAGAACCTCGGCGCCGATGTGGAATGCGGGATTGGGCGCGCGCAGGCCGCGCACGCGAATGGCTTCAATGGATGCCTTGCCGCAGATGCCGCAGCTCGAAGCGGCAAAGAAATTGCGCTGCGCATCCGCGAGGTCCGGCGTATGGTCCCTCAGCTCGACTTCGACCACATTGCCGGCTGCGCCGTTTCCGCTCTCAGGCTGGCGCAGCGCGGCAATCTGCTCCGGCCTGTCGATGATTCCTTCCGTCCACAGGAAGCCCGCGGCCAGCTCGCGGTCGTGGCCCGGCGTGCGCATGGTCACGGTCAGCGGGCGCGCATCGATGCCTAGCCCCAGGCGGATTTCGAGCGGCTCCTCGGCGGCAAGATAATCGTCCACCTGGCGCACCGCACCGTCTTCCCACTCGGTAACCGGCGTCAACTCGATGGCTCTGTGTATGCCGCGCACAATTCCTGCTCCGATCACAGGCTATATGGCCTGAGGCTGCGCGCCGTTCCGAGCGGGATCGCGGCGCGATGCGCCGGCACGACGAGAGCGCGATCGGCGAGCGCCGGTCAGTAAGGTTTTACGCGGTTTTCGCTGTGTTCACTTTGACAAGCGACACAAGGAGAAAGACTTGCAGTGAGATCAGCGTCTTTCGTGTGCAGTTTTGCTGACCGTTGACTTTCGCATTCCCCACGCATTAAGAACGCCGAAAGGGCTTCCGCGCGCCACTCATGTTCGAGCCTGCACGGGACATGCTTCTGACAGGCTTCAGTACGGCTCGATACAACTCCTCGGGATCGATTCCCAATCGGCCGGCGTTTGCCTCGAT
>JASHUF010000490.1 GCA_030040175.1 Acidobacteriaceae bacterium | reverse complement strand
TGCCCGGAACATGGTCACGGCGCTGGGGTTGTATTGCGATCTCTTGGAGGAGCCGGGCGTGCTGGCCGTGCCTTTCGCGCACTATGGCAGCGAGCTGCGGCTGGTGGCAGCGGCCAGTCGCCGGCTGGTGGAAAAGCTGGTTGCGCTCGATGCGCAGGAGGGTGGGGGAGGAGAGATGCGGGGCGCCGCGGGATCGTCGGCCGCACCCGCCGCGGACCTTTCTCCGGGCGAAGGGGAGGAGGCGCGCGCGAACCAGAGCCCGTACACGGACGCAGGCAGCCAGGATGCGTTCCCGCCGGTTCCACGCCGGGACCCTTACGGCCATCTTGAGGAGGGCGCGAACCGCGGTCCCAATGGCAGTCCCGGTCCGGGTTTCGGCCCCGGATTCGATCCGGTCTTCGAAATAGGTCTGCGTCCGGAGGGCGGGCGGAACCCCGGCGCAAGCCCGGAAGCGAACGGGATCGCGGAGCTCGACGCGGCCGTGGAACCGGCGGCTGCGCCGGGCGGCGAATCGAGGTTTCTTCGGGGCAGGGAGCGGGGCCGGAGGTGGGAGAGGCTGCTCTCGGCGCCGGTCGAGAATCTTGCCGCCGAGCTGCTCGCCAATCGCAATCTGCTTTCGGCGCTTGCGGGTCCGGGCATCGCCGTAACTGTGGATGCGGAGGGCGGCGCACGTCCGGTGCGCCTGGCGGCTGAAGACCTGACCCGTCTGCTCGTGAACCTGGTCAAGAATGCCTCCGAGGCTGTCCAGGAGGCCGCCGGGCGCGGTCACATCCAGATCAGCCTCCGTGAGTGCGCGCCGGCTGACGGCGCTCCGGCATCGATCCTGCTTGCCGTCGAGGACAACGGTCCCGGCATTCCCGCGGAGGCGCTGGGGCGGGTCTTCGACTCGGGGTTTACCACGCATGCGCGCAACGCCCTAGCGGGTAGCGGCTGGCCGGTTCTGCACCGCGGACTGGGTCTGGCCATCGCCCGCTCCATCGCCGAAGCCGCGGGCGGGTGCATCACGGCCTCGAACCGCGAGCAGGGAGGGGCGCGCATCGCGCTCGAGCTGCCGGTGCGCGCGGCATGAAGGCCGCCGGAGACGGCTTAGCCGAATGCGGAGGCGCAATCCAGGCGCGGCGCCCGGAGGGAAGTTCACACAACCGAACTGAGAGGCGAATACAATGCTGGAAACAGTCGCAGATTCAAGGGCAATGGATTTCATTCCTCAACTTGCCGAGCCGGTGGTCCGTTTGCACCTGCTGGTGGTGGATGCGGACACGGCGGTGCGGTCGGCGTGCGCGGAGATCGCATCCAGCCTTGGCTATGCGGTGGAAAGTACCGGCGACCTGGGCCACGCGCGCAGCCTGCTGCGCGCCCACGCCGTCGACATCCTGCTCGTCAACCTGCCCGCGGATTCCAATCAGGGCCTCGAAATGGTCGCCGAGGCGAGGCTGCTTTATCCCGACACCGCGGTGGTGGCCATGACCGCATCGGGCAGCGTGAACGCGGCCGTCGAAGCCATGCGCTGCGGCGCTTCGGACTACCTGACCAAGCCCTTCGCCGTGGATGAGCTCTCCACCGTCCTCGAGCGCGCCGCCCAGCGCCACATGACCGACGCGGCCACGCGGCAGCTGCGCGAGCGCTTCCGGCTCTCGCAGGGATTGGGCGCCATGATCGGCCGCTCGGCGGAGATGGAGAAGCTCTACCGCATTCTTTCCAAAGTCGCCCTCAGCTCGCACCCGGTGCTGGTGCTGGGCGAGAGCGGCACCGGCAAGGAGCTGGTGGCGCGGACCATCCACGCCTTCGGACCGAACGCGCAAAAGCCGTTTCTCCCCGTCGATTGCGGCTCGCTGGTGCCCACGCTGATCGAAAGCGAGCTCTTCGGCTACGTCAAGGGCGCCTTCACCGGGGCCAACCGCTCCAAGGACGGCCTCCTGATTTCGGCCGAGGGGGGCACGGTTTTTCTCGACGAGATCGGCGAGCTCTCGCTCGATCTGCAGGCCAAGCTTTTGCGCGCCCTCCAGGAGAAAGAGGTGCGCCCCGTGGGCGCCACCCATCGCGTGCCCATCCGCGCGCGCATTGTGGCCGCCACCAACCGCGATCTGGCGGCGATGGTCGAAAAGGGCAGCTTCCGCAAAGACCTGTTCTACCGTCTCAACGTCGTCAACCTGCGCCTGCCCCCGCTGCGCGACCGGCGCGAGGATATTCCCCTGCTGGCGGCGCACTTTCTCGACCGCCTCAGCCGCGAGCGCGGGCGCAAGTTCACGCTGAGCGACGAGGCCCTGCGCACCATGATGCGCTACGACTGGCCGGGCAACGTCCGCGAGCTCGAGAACTCGGTCGAGCGGGCCTGCGCGCTCTCTTCCGGGCCGGTGCTGCAGCTGGGCGACCTGCCCACGCAGCTGCAGCAGCAGGGCCTCGAGGCGCGGCGCGCGGTCAGCCCCAGGGGCGGCGCGGCCGATGCCGACGGCGCGCCCGCAGTCAAGACCCTCGCCGAACTCGAGCGCGAGGCCATTCTCGAAGCCATCCGCACCCTGAACGGCGACAAGCTGCAGGCGGCCAAGCTGCTGGGCATCGGCAAGACCACGCTCTACCGCAAGCTCAAGGAATACGGGATCGCCGATCCGCTGCGGGAAGACTGAAAAGCAGCTGCTAGCCCTCAGCTTCTAGCTCCTAGCTGTCCGTGCCCGGTGGACCGCAAAAACCAACTCCAATCAGGAGTCGACAGGGTAAGCCAGGGGTTAAG
>JASHUF010000489.1 GCA_030040175.1 Acidobacteriaceae bacterium | reverse complement strand
ATGGTAGCGCCCAGCGTGTCCTCAGGGCGCGCCACCTGGAAAGCGCGGGACATGACCGACTGGATGTAGCCGTTGCCCTCGGTGCGCAGCGCGTCCACGATGCGCTGGCGGCTGACGATGCCCACCAGTTGCGGGCCGCGGACGACGGGAAAATCCTCCTGCAGCGAGTGCACGCAGCGGATGAGCGCATCGGCGAGCGTGTCGGAGGGCGAGAGGGTGGCGAAATCGGTGAGCATGACCTCGCGCATGCGCACGGTATCGACGACGGACTGGAAGAAGACGCCCTGATCCTCGATCTGCGCACCGATCAGGATGAAGAAGCCGGCCAGCACCAGCCAGGGATTGTGCAGAGGCATGCCGCCGAGCATGAACACCAGCGCCAGCGCCTGGCCAAGGCCGGTAGCGGCGCGGCCCGCCGGGGCGTAACCGTGCTTGCGGGCAAAGCTCGAACGGATGAGCCGGCCGCAATCGAGCGGGTACGCGGGCAGAAGGTGAAGAAGGCCGAGGAAGGCCTGCATCCAGACCATGCTGCGCAGCAGATGCGCGGGGCTGATGAGCGGATGCTCGTAGATATGGATGCCGCCGGTGGCGCCGAGGATGGCAGCGGCCAACACCAGCGCCGTGGCGCAATTGGCCGACGGTCCGGCCAGGGCGAGAGCGTACTGCCCCGGGCCCTGGCTGGCCTTCTCCTGGCTTTCCGGGTTGGCATAGGCGAAGAGTCCGCCGATGGGCAGCAGAAGGATGGCGCGCAGGCGCAGGCCGAGCCACGCGGCCACAAGCAGGCGCGCGATCTCCCGCGTGACCACGGCCGCCCCGAGCAGCAGAAAGAGGCCGAGTCCGCGCGGCCAGCCGTCGGCCGCGCTGATGGCGAAGAAGACGAAGATCAGCAGCGGGAAGAAAACGTGAATGCGCAGCTCCACACCCATCCAACGGCCCAGCGGAATTGACCAGCCGCGCATAGCACGATTGTAGACGGTCGCGTCCGCGGGCGAATAGCGGGCGCCGTGCGCACCGGCCCGCCGGCGCGGACCCGGCCGGCAATGCACTCGCGGGAGGGGATCGCCGTGTGTTCTAAAGCGAGTCAGCCAGCAGGGAATCGGCCTGCTTGCCGATGAATTTGCTTTGGCGGCGGACCGTGCCGCGGATTACGGCATTTTCTGAGTTACTGTGTCCTTTTCATTTCCTCGTAAGGTCGCCGCTCCCTGTTGGTCGCGTCGACTCTGCCTTCCGTCTTCGGGATACAGCTACTCAGAAAATGCGTTAGCGAGAGAGATTCATTGGGTTTGTTGGCGGAATCACGACGCGCTGGCATGAAGTTTCTCTCATTGTGCGCCGCGGCACGCGCGTATCTCCGGGAGGAGTCGTATGTTTCGATGGCGTCTGCTGGCAGCGGCTGCACTGGCCGTTGCAGGCCTCTGTTCCGCGCAAAGCGACGTGGAGCTGGGCAATCTGCAAATTCACGGGTTTGCCACGCAGGCCCTCGTCGCCACGAGCCATAACAACTACCTGAGCATGGATTCGCGCAACGGAAGCCTGGCCTGGACCGAAGCGGCGCTGAACGTGAACGACCAGGTGAATGACAGATTGCGCGCCGGGGTGCAGTTTCATTACACCCGCCTGGGCGTGTTCGGCGGCGATGACATTTCGGTCGATTGGGCTCTGGGTGATTATGCCTTGAACCAATACTTCGGTCTGCGCGCAGGGAAGGTGAAGATTCGCTGGGGTCTCTACAACGACACCCAGGATTACGATCCCGGGTATATGTGGTCACTGCTGCCGGAGACCATGTATGCCGTCGACTGGCGCGCAACCGACCTGGCACAAATGGGCGCGGAAGCCTATGGCAAGGTTCCCCTGGGCGAGCATCTGGGTACGATGAGTTACAGCGCCTACTACGGAAACTACTTCTACTCCTCGAGCGACGGCCTCATGGAAAGCTTCAAGGAAGAGGGATTGAACTTCACCACCCCTCCCGGGGGCAAGACTCCGGGTTTCGATCTGCGCTGGGCCATGCCGGTATCGGGGCTGGAGGTGGGCGGATCGCTGATGATGTACAACGCCACCGGAACCCTGACCAACGGCACATTCAATCAACCCACCGCATTCTGGCCGGCGTACTACGCTCAATATGACTTCAAAAAGTTCTTCACTTCGGGACAGTATTCGAAAGTGGTGGAATACAACATCTCGAATATCGCCGGCTCCGGACCGTCAATCGACGGCTTAGACCAGCGCGCGTGGTTCGCGATGGGCGGCTATCACCTTACCGATAAGCTCGAAGCGGGAGCCTACTACACGCATCTGCTGGACGCGGGCCACGATAACTCCGATCCGGACAATTACTTTCGCGACTGGGTGGTTTCGGGCCGCTACGATTTCAACGTGAATTTCTACCTGAAGATGGAAGGCCACTTCATCGACGGCAATGCGGTCGGGTTCTACACCTTTGACAACCCCAGCGGCTTTGCGCGGCGGACGAACGCGGGCGTCGTCAAACTCGGTTTCTCGTTTTGAGGCCGGCGAAGGGAGCATGACGCATGAAAATCGGAACGCATGGGCTTCTCTTCATGGCGGCATTGTCGTTGTCTTCCACCGGCCTCAGGGCGCAGGTCCGGGTCTTGATGATTGCGAATCCAGGCGTGAAAGCGGAGGCCGTGACGAAGAAGGAGATACGCAGCGTGTTTACCGGGGCCTCGGTCAGCCTTTCCGACGGTGAGCGCGTGAAACCGGTTCTCCTCAAGGAGGGACCGGCGCAAGCCGCATTTGCTTCGGACGAAGCGGAAATGAGCCAGGTGGGTCTGATCGTCTGCTGGCGCAACCTGGTGTTTTCAGGGCAAGCGACGATGCCCCAGACGTTTGGGGACGAGCCTTCAGTGGTGAGCTATGTGGCCAGGACGCCGGGCGCCCTTGGCTACATCAGCACCGCGACGCCCCACGAAGGTGTGAAGGTGCTCCCGGTGAAGTGAAACGCGAGCGGTCGCCGACCGTGCCCTTTTGCGTTCTCGCCCTCCGCGGCTTAACGCATTTTCTGAGTAGCTGTATCCCGAAGACGGAAGGCAGAGTCGACGCGACCAACAGGGAGCGGCGACCTTACGAGGAAATGAAAAGGACACAGTAACTCAGAAAATGCCGTAGCCTTTGCTTAGGCTGAGCTCCGGGTCCGCTATGCTGGGGAGCAATGCGGATCATTGCGGGAAGATTCCGCTCGCGGGTGCTCGCCGGCCCGCGGGGGATGGCGACCCGGCCGACCAGCGACCGGCTGCGGGAGACGCTGTTCAACGTGCTTGCCGGCCGGATCGATGGCGCGGCGTTTCTCGATTTATATGCCGGGTCGGGCGCGGTGGGTCTGGAAGCGCTGAGCCGCGGGGCGGCGCAGGTGACGTGTGTGGAACGGGCGCAGGCTGCGCGGGAAGTGCTGTGGACCAACGTGCGCCGGCTGGGTGCGCAGGATGGAGTCCGGGTGCGCGCGGAGAGCGCGGCGGCCTATCTGGCACGGGCGTCCGGACCATGGAACATTGTCTTTCTCGATCCGCCGTATGACGCGGCCGGGGAGTATGAGGCGACGCTGGGACTTCTCGGCGGTCCGCGGGTGGACTTGCTGGCCGCGGATGCGGTGGTGGTGGCCGAGCATCGCCGCAGAGATCGCCTGGATGAATCCTACGGAGCGCTCAAACGCACGCGGCTTTTGGAGCAGGGCGACGCGGCGCTGAGCTTCTATGCCATCGATACGGGTACGTGATCGCGGCAGACACTGAGAAACGCCGGGTGCGGTCATCAGCCGCGACTACAATAAGGCCGATGCAACGCAAAGCTCTGCTCGCGGCCGCTCTTGCGCTGGCGCTTCTGTCTGCGCGGGGCTGGTTGCGCGCCCGGCAGTTGGGGTCGCCGCAGGCGAATGCTGCGCAGCTTGCGATTCTCGATACCGATATCGGCGACGACATCGACGATGCCTTTGCACTGGCGCTGGCGCTGCGCAGTCCGGAGATCGATCTGCTGGGGATCACGACCGAGTTTGGCGACACCGAGCTGCGCGCGCGGCTGGTGGACCGCTATCTCGAGGCCGTGGGGCGCGCCGGGATTCCCGTGGCCGCGGGCGTGAAGACGGCGGCGCCGAGTCGCTTTACGCAGGCCGCCTACGCGCGCCGGGAGCCGGACCACCCCCACCCCGGCGCGGTGGATTTTCTGCTGCAGCAGATTCGCGCGCACCCGGGCCAGATCACGCTGATCTCGATTGGGCCGCCGGTGAATGTGCAGGCGGCGATCGCGCGCGACCCCGCAACTTTCCGCAAGCTCAAATGCGTGATCATGATGGGCGGGAGCGTCTACCGCGGCTACGATGGGCCAGGGGTGCGCACACCCCTCCCCAGCCCGAGTGGAATGTCCGGAACGACCCGGCCGGTGCACAGGCGCTGCTCAACTCGGGCGTGCCGGTCTTCCTGATGCCGCTCGACTCGACACAAGTGCATCTCAAGCTGCCGGAACTGCTGGCGATCGTCGAACACGGCTCGGCGCTGACCAATCAACTCACGCTGCTCTACCACCAGTGGGCGGGAGACCGGGAGTGGCCGGAGCCGACGCTCTATGATCCGTTAGCCGTGACCTTCGCGCTGCGGCCCGATCTGTGTCCGGTGACGCCGATGCGCCTCGAAGTGACGGATGCGGGAGTCACGAGGCCGGTGGCGGGCGCTCCCAACGCCGAGGTCTGCCTGCATTCGGACGAAGCACGCTTTCTTCCCCTGCTCCTGAGCCGAATCCTCGAGTAGCGGTCTCTTCGCTTCGCACCATCCAAGGGGTTCTCTCTCGGCCTGCGCGCGGCAGGATTCAGACCGGCGGGGGCGTAAGCAGGATTCCTTTCAACTCCATTGACAGAGGCGGAAAGTAGGAGAAAAATGACGGGTCGAAGAAATTTGAGGGCCAAGGCGCCGTCCATGAGAGGAGGAAACGTGAAGAACGGGGTGCATGCGGGAAGAGTGAGCCTGGTTGTACTTATTTGCGCGGGGGTGCTGGCGGCGGGTTGCAAGTCGGCGCCGCAACTAACCCAGGCCAATGCGACTGCCTTGATCGAGGCCAGCTATGCCCAGGCCGCGCCCGCACCCGCCACCCTCGTTGTCAAAGATCTGGGCATGCGCGAGGGGATAACGGCAAAGTACTGGACCGGAATCAAAAAATATCCCAATGGTTACTGGGCGGACTTTAAGCTCACCGATGATGGGAAAAAGCTCGTCACGCTGGCAAGTGGTGGAGATACAATCGCTTGGCGGCCAGATGGACCGAACGACCTCAACTATTCGGTGACCATGAATACCGTGGTTGCCAGTCATCTGAAGGCACAGAACTTCGGCGACGTGGAGGATAGCGGCAACGGGAAAACGGTGGCGTTTACCGAGGCCGTGGACTTGAGCGGGCTGCCCGGCCCCTTGCAGCGGATTGCGCAGAACTCGGGCAACACGCTCACCACCCGGCGGGAGGCGAATTTCGTTTTGAAAAACGGCGCCTGGGCGCTCGACTCGGTTCAATAAATGCCTGCAAAATTAGGGCCGGGGGCGGGTGATCGCGTTTGACCCTGCCTGCTTTTCTTGTTATCGTAGAAAGGTTCCGCAAGAACGCCCCCGCGCGTGCAGGGTAGGTGTGGGAGCGAAGCGGGAGGCCCGATCCGGTAACGAGTGAGGGCTGTTCCCGCAGGCCAGGCGACCGCTCCGGCGGAGCCGGGTGAAAAAAGTCCCGGGTACTGCTCCATTCTTGCGGAAGGGCAGCCGGGGCCCCCAGCGCGGGTTCCCTACGGACAGGTCCTGGTTCGTGGGGTCGAACGAGAAGATCTTCGTCGCTGGGGTCGAGAGACAGAATCGCATCGGCGCCCGCGCGTTTCTCCACCTGGGAGAGCTATGCGGGCCGGAAGCGGCGAAACGGAGCCGGCTTTTCCCTTCAGATTTCGTTGGGAGGACGCGCGGTCACCGTCGGCGCTTCTCGTCTGAGACGGGAACGAAGACAGACGCGAAGCACCTGGGCTTCTGTGCGTTTGGGCGCGGGCCAATGTGCCGGTCCAAAACCAGAAGGGCCCGAAGGGCGCGCGCGGCTTAAAAGCATGGGTTGCAAGCGGTACGCAGCAAGGAGTTTGGTTTTGCCCACATTCAATCAGCTTGTCCGCAAGGGGCGCACGGCCCCGCGTTACAAGACGGCGTCGCCGGCGCTGCAGGCCTCGCCGCAGCGGCGCGGCGTGTGCACGCGCGTGTATACGCAGACGCCCAAGAAGCCGAATTCGGCGCTGCGCAAGGTGGCGCGCGTGCGCCTGACCAACGGCATCGAGGTGACCACCTATATTCCGGGCATCGGCCACAACCTGCAGGAGCACTCGATCGTGCTCATCCGCGGCGGGCGCGTGAAGGACCTGCCCGGGGTGCGCTATCACGTGATTCGCGGCACCCTCGATTCCGTGGGCGTGGCCAACCGCAACCAGAGCCGGTCGAAATATGGCGCCAAGCGCGCCAAGGGCGGCGCGGCGAAGAAGTAGAAGAGCAGCTTTTAGCTGCTAGCTCCTAGCTTCTAGCTTTTTCTTGCTGAAGCGGTTGATTGCGGTTTCGATCCGCAAAATGGAGCTAGAAGCTAGGAGCTAAAAGCTAGTAGCTGTTTTTGAGGATTTATGCCGAGAAAAGGGCACATTGCCAAGCGGGAAGTGGCGCCGGACCCGGTCTACGGGTCGACGCTGGTGACCAAGTTTGTGAACTCGATGATGTGGGGCGGCAAGAAGTCCACCGCGCAGGCCATCTTTTACCAGGCCATGAAAAACCTGGAAGAGAAGGGCGGCGGCGACGACGCGCTCAAGCTGTTCAAGAAGGCGGTCGAAAACTGCAAGCCGCTGCTCGAGGTGAAGACGCGGCGCGTGGGCGGCGCCAACTACCAGGTGCCGATCGAAGTGAATCCGGATCGCCGGACCTCGCTCGCCATCCGCTGGCTGATCACCTACGGGCGCAGCCGCGGCGAGAAGGGCATGACCGACAAGCTCTCGAACGAGCTGCTGGACGCGGCCAACGGGCGCGGCGCGGCCATGAAGAAGAAGGAAGACGTGCACCGCATGGCCGAGGCCAACAAGGCGTTTGCGCATTATCGGTGGTAGGAAAGCAGCTTCCAGCTACTAGCTTCTAGCTTTTAGCTGGCCAGCGATTCAAATAGGAATTGAGGCCGTTCGAAGCGGGCTCAGGAATTGAAGAGCTAGAAGCTAGAAGCTAGAAGCTAGGAGCTAGCAGCTAGTGACAACGGCGGACAGAATGTCCGCAAGGAATTGAAGCCGTGGCACGCACCGTACCGCTGAATCGTTGCCGGAACATCGGCATCATGGCGCACATCGACGCCGGGAAGACGACAGCGACAGAGCGCATCCTGTTTTATACCGGCATCACGCACCGGATAGGCGAGGTGCATGAAGGCACGGCAACCATGGATTACATGGAGCAGGAGCAGGAGCGCGGCATCACGATTACTTCCGCTGCCACCACCTGCACCTGGCGCGACGTGCGCATCAATATTATTGACACCCCCGGCCACGTGGACTTTACCGCCGAGGTGGAGCGCTCGCTGCGCGTGCTCGACGGCGCCGTGGCGCTGTTCGATTCCGTCAGCGGCGTGCAGCCGCAGACGGAGACGGTGTGGCGGCAGGGCGATAAATACAAGGTTCCGCGCATCTGCTTCGTCAACAAGATGGACAAGAACGGCGCCGACTTCGAGCGCGTGCTCGAGACCATCCGCAAGCGGCTGGGCGCGCGGCCCGTGGCGCTGCAGATTCCCGTGGGCGCCGAGGCTCACTTCAAGGGCGTGGTCGACCTGATCGAGATGAAGGCGATTCTCTGGAACGACGAGACCATGGGCGCCGAGTACTCGGTCGAGCGCATTCCAGCCGAGCTGCAGAAAAAGGCCGAGGCCTTCCGCATGCAGCTCATCGAAGTGATCGCCGAGACCGACGACGTGCTGCTGGAAAAATTCCTCGAGGGCGAGACGCCGTCGATTGAAGAATTGAAGGCCGGCATCCGCCAGGCCACCATCGACCTTAAAGTGTTCCCCGTCATCTGCGGCTCGGCTTTCAAAAATAAAGGCGTGCAGACGCTGCTCGACGCCGTCGTCGATTACCTGCCCTCGCCGCTCGACAAGCCTCCCGTGGAAGGTCCCAATCCCGAACATCTCAACCGGAACGAGGTCCGCAAGCCGGACGACAATGAGCCGCTTTCGGCGCTGGCCTTCAAGATCATCAACGATCCCTTCGGCAAGCTGTGCTTTGTCCGCGTCTACTCCGGCTCGCTCAAAACCGGCGACACGGTGCTGAACCCGCGCACGCGCAAGACGGAGCGCGTGGGCCGCCTCGTCAAGATGCACGCCAACAAGCGCGAAGATGTGACCGAGATCCTGGCCGGCGACATCTGTGCCTGCGTCGGCCTGAAAGACCTGAAGACCGGCGACACGCTCTGCGATCCACACCATCCCATCGCCCTCGGCGCCATTACCTTCCCTGACACCGTAATCTCGGTGGCCATCGAGCCCAAGACCAAGGCCGATCAGGAAAAGATGGGCATTGCGCTTTCGAAACTGGCCGACGAGGACCCAACCTTCAAGGTGCGCACCGATGAAGATTCGGGGCAGACCATCATCAGCGGCATGGGCGAGCTGCATCTGGAGATCATCGTCGACCGCATGCGGCGCGAGCACAAGGTGGAAGCCAATGTGGGGGAGCCCAAGGTGGCCTTCCGCGAGACCATCCGCAAGGCGGCTGAGGCCGAGGGCAAGTACATCCGCCAGACCGGGGGCTCGGGCAACTACGGCCACTGCTGGCTGAAGGTGGAACCGAACGAGCCCGGCAAGGGCTACGAGTTCATCAACGAGATCAAGGGCGGCGTGGTGCCGCGCGAGTACATCAAGCCCATTGACCAGGGCGTGCGCGGAGCGCTGGAGCTGGGCATCCTGGCGGGCTACCCCATAGTGGACGTGAAGGTGACGCTGTTCGACGGCAGCTATCACGAGGTGGACTCGAACGAGATGGCCTTCAAGTTTGCGGGCTCGATTGCCTTCAAGGAAGCGGCGCGCAAGGCTTCGCCGGTGTTGCTCGAGCCGGTGATGGCGGTCGAGGTGACGGTGCCGGAGGAGTTCATGGGCACCATCATCGGCGACATCAACTCGCGGCGCGGGCGCATTGAGGGCATGGAGCACGCGGCCGGCTCGCAGGTGATCAAGGCCATCGTGCCGCTCAAGGAGATGTTCGGCTACGTGAACGACATTCGCTCCAGCACGCAGGGGCGGGCGTCGTATTCGATGCAGTTTGCGCGCTATGAAGAGGCGCCGCGGATGATTGCCGACGAGATCATCGGCAGGGCGCAAGGGAAATAGCCGCTAGCTTCTAGCCTCTAGCTCCTAGCTTGGTAACGGGGAGCGAACGATAGAGGCAGGCGGCAGGATGAAGCTGGGAGCTAGCAGCTAGAAGCTAGCAGCTGATTTTTGGGGGCTGGAGCCGGAATGCCGGCGCCCCTTTTCGGAAACGGCATAGCAGTTACGAGGGGAAGAGAACCATGGCGAAGGAAAAATTTGATCGTTCGAAGCCGCACGTGAATGTAGGGACGATCGGGCACATCGATCACGGCAAGACGACGCTGACGGCGGCGATCACCAAGGTGTTGTCGAAGCACAACCCCAAGATCCAGTTCCGGTCGTTCGACTCGATTGACAACGCGCCCGAGGAGCGGGAGCGCGGCATCACGATTGCCACGGCGCACGTCGAATACGAGACGGCGAACCGGCACTACGCGCACGTGGACTGCCCCGGCCACGCCGACTACATCAAGAACATGATCACGGGCGCGGCGCAGATGGACGGAGCGATTCTGGTGGTCGCGGCCACCGACGGCCCCATGCCGCAGACCAAGGAGCACGTGCTGCTGGCGAGACAAGTCGGTGTGCCTTACATCGTCGTGTTCCTGAACAAGTGCGACGCGGTCGAGGATGCCGAGCTGATCGACCTGGTGGAGATGGAAGTACGCGAGCTGCTGACCAAGTACCAGTTCCCGGGCGACGACGTGCCGGTGGTGCGCGGCTCGGCGCTGGGGGCTTTGAACGGCGAAGCGCAGTGGGAGAAGAAGATCGACGAGCTGATGGAGTCGGTGGACAAGTACGTGCCCCTGCCGGCGCGCGCCGTCGACCAGCCGTTCCTGATGCCCATCGAGGATATTTTTTCTATCTCCGGACGCGGCACGGTGGTCACAGGCAGAATCGAGCGCGGCAAGGTGAAGGTGGGCGAGGAGACGGAGATTGTGGGCTTCCGCGAGACGCGCAAGACCGTGGTCACCGGCGTGGAGATGTTCAAGAAGCAGCTGGACGAGGGCCTGGCCGGGGACAACGCGGGGCTTCTCTTGCGCGGCATTCCGAAAGAGGATGTGGAGCGGGGCATGGTGCTGGCCAAGACCGGCTCCATCACGCCGCACACGGTGTTCAAGGGCGAGGTCTACGTGCTCTCGAAGGAAGAAGGCGGGCGGCACACGCCGTTCTTCAAGGGCTACCGGCCGCAGTTTTACTTCCG
>JASHUF010000488.1 GCA_030040175.1 Acidobacteriaceae bacterium | reverse complement strand
TCTCGTGCTTCGGTAATTTGTTTAGCGCTGGACTGGCCAATTGGAAAGATGAGAGCGATAAGACCGCGGGGATCGTTTTCACTCGGGAAGGCTTCCAAGCCGGGGAAGTGATAAATGAACTGCAGGAAGGCTACATTGCGCGAATCAAATATTGGCTCTTTTATCGCCTATCCTGGATCATTTTCACCTTTGGGACGATTGTCGTTGTCGGAGAAGGCAGTAAGATGCTCTGGAATCTCTACGAATTCGCCAAGTCCCACCTGTGCGCGCCCTAGCCGAAACCATGGGCTCTGCTGGATTTGACAGTCACGGCGTTCCCCCCTGATACTGCCTGATATGCCAATCGCAAAGAAACACGGAACGGCGGCCATGGCCATGTGTAGGCCATCCGGACCCCTCCGTGCGTCTTTTGATCGGCGAATGCGCTAAAACGCAGACGACCAACCGATTTTGAAGCCGAGCGGCCCGGGTCCTCATCAGGATGCGGGCCGTTTTTAATTTGCGCCGCCGCCCGCGCCGTTCCCCTTTGACCCCAACTTGTGCAACCATTCCAAGCGGAGGAGCCCCTCATGCCTGAGCCCACCCCCCAGCAGTTTGCCACGCTGGCCGTCCACGGCGGCCAGTCGCCCGATCCGGCCACCGGCGCCCGGGCCGTGCCCATCTACCAGACCACCTCGTATCTCTTCCGGGATGCCGACCACGCCGGCCGTCTCTTCGCCCTCGAGGAGTTCGGCAACATCTACACCCGCATCATGAACCCCACCACGGACGTCTTTGAGAAGCGCGTGGCTGCTCTTGAGGGCGGCGCAGCCGCCCTGGCCACGGCCTCAGGCCAGGCGGCCGAGACCCTCACCATCACCACGCTCGCCGCGGCGGGCGACGAGATCGTCTCCACCACCTCGCTCTACGGCGGCACCTACAACCTTTTCCACTACACGCTGCCGCGGCTCGGCATCGCGGTCAAATTCGTCGATGCCGACGACTTTGACGGACTGCGCGCCGCCATCAACCCCAAGACCCGCGCCGTCTACACCGAGACCCTCGGCAACCCCAAGCTCGACATTGCCGACATCGCCAAGCTGGCCGAGATCGCCCACGCGCACAAGGTTCCTCTTGTCATTGACAACACCTGCGCCACGCCCGCGCTGGTGCGGCCCATCGAGTGGGGCGCCGACATCGTCGTCAACTCGGCCACCAAGTTCCTCGGCGGCCACGGCAACTCCATCGGCGGCGTCATCGTCGATGCGGGCAAGTTCGACTGGGCCGCTTCCGGCCGCTTCAAGGATTTCACTGAGCCCGATCCCTCCTATCACGGCCTCTCGTACACGCAGGCCTTCGGCCCGCTGGCCTTCATCCTCAAGGCGCGCGTGCAGGGCCTGCGCGACACCGGCGCCGCGCTCTCGCCCTTCAACGCGTTTCTTTTCCTGCAGGGCATCGAGACGCTGCACCTGCGCATGGAGCGCCACTCGCAGAACGCGCTCGCCGTCGCCCGCCACCTGGCCAGGCATCCGGGCGTCGCTTGGGTCAACTATCCCGGCCTTGAGACCAGCCCCTACTTTGCGCGCGCGCAGAAGTATATGCCCTCGGGGCAGGCAGCATTGGTCACCTTCGGCATCAAGGCTGGAAATTCGGGGGGCGGCTATGCAGCGGGCAAAAAGTTGATCGATACGCTCAAGCTCTTTTCGTTGCTCGCCAACATCGGTGACGCCAAATCCCTGGTCATCCATCCGGCCTCGACCACGCACCAGCAGCTCTCCCAGGAGGAGCAGGCGGCCACAGGCGTCACCCCGGAACTCGTCCGTCTTTCGGTCGGTATCGAAGACATTCGCGACATTCTCGCCGATCTCAACCAGGCCATCGAAGCAGCCAACGGAGCCCGCGCCGGCGCCAAACCCGAAGCTCTGGCGGCTCGATGAGGCAAAATGGAAGAAGCTTCTAGCTGCTAGCTTCTAGCTCCCCGCTCTAAAGCGAGGCGCTGGATATCGAGAATGATTTGAGTCCGGCAGCGGTGTCGCGAGATTTCTCGCTCGCCAAATGCCGAAGCTAGGAGCGAAAAGCTTAGGAGCTGATAGCTGACTATGCCTGACACCTACAACCGCAGCGGCGGCTCGCCGCCCACGCCCACCCTGACGCCCACCTACGAAGGCGACTTCGTGCTCGACCGTGATTTGCCGCTCGACTGTGGGCGCACCCTGGCCTGTCCCACGCTGCATTACGCCGTGTACGGCCGGCTGAATGCAGCGCGCGACAATGCCGTTCTGGTTTGCCACGCTCTTTCCGGCTCGGCACTGGTCGGCTCCTGGTGGCCTGAGATCTTCTCGCCCGGCGCGGTCCTCTCTCTCGAGCACGATTTTGTCATCTGTATCAACCTGCTGGGTTCCTGTTATGGATCCACGGGGCCCGGCGCGGTGAATCCTGAGACCGGCTCGATCTATGGGCCCGATTTTCCCCTTCTTTCCATTCGCGACAACGTCCGCGCCCAGGCGCAGCTTCTCGACTCGCTCGGCATCCGCCGCCTGCGCCTTGTGCTGGGCGGCTCCATCGGCGGCATGCAGGCCATCGAGTGGACCATCCAGCATCCGCAGCGGGTCGAGCGCGCGCTGGTCATCGGCGTGGCGCCGCTCGGCGCCATGGGCCTCGCGCTCAATCACCTCCAGCGCCAGGCCATCCAGCACGATCCCGAATGGCTGGCCGGCCGCTACCTTCCCCAGTGCCCGCCGCGGCGCGGCCTGGCCCTGGCCCGGCAGATCGCCATGATCAG
>JASHUF010000487.1 GCA_030040175.1 Acidobacteriaceae bacterium | reverse complement strand
ATCACACGATGTGGTGGACCGATGGGGTGATCAAGTTCATCGGCATCAGCCCCGACCCGCGGCGCATTGTGGCCGTGGTCCCCGACTTCGACGATGAGAACATCCTTCCCCAGCCGGCCATGACCATCTACCAGCCCGTCGACCAGGAAGGATGGAGCGACCGGCTGTTTGTGCGCGCGCACCAGGATCCCTATGCGCTGGTGCCCGCCATTACCACCCTGGTTCACCGGATGTCGGCCGATCAGCCGGTGGAGCGGGCAACCACGCTCGGCGATGTCCGCGCCGAAGTGCTCTCGCCCGACCGGCTCAATGCCATCGTCTTTGGCGGATTTGCCGCCGTGGCCCTGCTGATCTCGGTGGTGGGTGTGGCCGGCGTGCTGGCGTTCTCAGTGAGCGGGCGTACGCGCGAGTTCGGGATTCGCATTGCGCTGGGCGCGAAGCCCTCGAATATTCTCACCGATGTGCTGTCTGACGGACTGATCATGGCGGGAATTGGAGTGGGCGCCGGCGCGGTCGTCGGCATGGCGTTGACGCGACTGGCAGCGAGCCATATCTCGGCCATCGATCAGCCGGGAACGCTGGCGCTCGCGCTCTCAGCGCTTGTGATTCTTGCGGCGGCGGTGGTTGCGTCGGCCGTGCCCGCGGCGCGGGCGGCAAGGGTTAACGCGGTGGAGGCGTTGCGAGCGGAGTGAGACCAGGCATGCTGACCGCCGCGGCTGCGCGTCGACGCAGAGCCGAGTATCCGGCTTTTTTCTGACCAAGGACGGGAATGGGAGTTTCCCGAGGATACGAAACGCGGTTGGCCGATGAGCTTCTGGAAGTCGGCGGCCGCAGATTGCCCGTCTTCCAGTTTTAAATAGGCTCGCTCTCGGAAAATAGATCGCCCGAGACCCAAGTAAGCAAGCACCGCCCTTCCCTCCGGTGCGCGGAGCCTCGCCGTCACTTAGAACAGCCCCGCCGCTCCATGAGCGCGGCGGCGCGCTTGCCGACTTTCTTAAGCACCGCTTCCAGCATGCGGAGCTCATGCGGGCTCAGTGCGGAGAACACGCCATTCATCTGCCCGGAATGCTTTCGAAAGGCGGAAGCAATGAGATCCTTGCCGCGTGGGGTGAGGGCGACGATCCGGACGCGCCGGTCGTTGCTGCTCTCGGCCCGGCTGACCAGGCTCTTCGCGACAAGGCGATCGACAGCGATACTGATGGAACCTGGGGTCAGATCCACGATCGGGCCTATCGTATTGACGGGTAAAGGCCCTTTGTGCAGCAGGACTTCCAGCACTCCGAAATCCGAGAGGCCGAGTCCGGTCTCTTCAATACCCGCGGCAGCGTACCTTGTCAGGGCGCGCATCGCCTTCATCATTACGAGCCAGACGTGGACTGTCCCTTGAGCGGCTCGGGGCATAAAAAACCTGAATCTCCCAATAGACTACCTCATCGTATGTATTGATGTCAAGATAATTGGCGCCATGATTAATGGCCGTCAACGCGAAGGAGAACCTGTTATGAGAACCGCTTCGACAATCGCCCGATACCTGGCAGGCGTGATCTTCCTGGTCTTCGGCCTGAATGGCTTTCTGCACTTCATTCCGCTGCCGCCTCCGAGTGGCGTGGCGGGACAGTTCATGGGCGCCCTGTACGTTTCACATTACCTGCCGGTGATCTTTGGGCTGCAGGTGGCAGGAGGGATGCTTCTCCTGGTGAATCGCTTTGTGCCCCTGGCGCTCGCCATCCTCGCCCCGGTGATCGTCAATATTGTTTGTTTTCACGCTTTCATGGCCCCGAGCGGACTTCCCCTCGCCTTGCTGGTGACGGCGCTGTGGGCCCTGGTCTTCATGGATGTGCGGCTGGCCTTTTCCGCGTTGTTCGAGTCGCGTCTGCAGTCGCGGGCCTGACCGCAGGAGAAAGGAGCCAAGCCATGGCACAAGAACTCACAGTCGTGGTTACGGGATCCACGGGTAAACAAGGCGGCGCCGTCGCGCAGAACCTCCTCGAGCGGGGGCACAAGGTCCGCGCTGTCACGCGCGACCCCAACTCCAGCCGGGCCAAGGCGCTGGCCAATGCCGGGGCGACCCTCGTTGCGGCTTCGCTCGAAGACACTGCGGCGATCACGAAGGCGCTCGAAGGAGCGACCTCTCTGTTCGCGATGACGACGCCGATGGGAGGTACGGCCGCCGAGATACGGCAGGGTGTCGCCGCCGCCGACGCCGCCAAGGCAGCAGGCGTGCATCTGGTTTTCACTTCCGTCGGTTCCGCCAACCGGCAGACGGGCGTACCGCACTTTGACAGCAAGTACGAGGTCGAAAAGCACATCTCCAAAATCGGCGCCCGGGCGACGATTCTCGCGCCGGTGGCCTTCATGGAGAACCTCTATTTCGCGAAAGAGCAACTGGCCAAGGGGATCTACGCGTCGGCGCTCTCGCCGGCGAGGGCGCTTGCGCAAGTTGCGGTCGCGGACATCGGCGCGGTTGCCGTTCGCGTTCTCGAGGACGCCGGTCGCCTCACCGGCAAGCGCTTCGACCTCGCGGGCGACGAGCTCACGGGGAAGGACGCCATGGCCATTCTCTCGCGCATAACCGGCCGCCCCTTGAGCTATTACCAGGTCCCGCTCGATGTCGTCCGCCAGCGCATGGGCGAGGATGCGGTCAGGATGTACGAATGGTTCGACCGCGCCGGTTTTGCAGTGGATCGCATCGCGCTCCGCCGTGAATTCTCCGATGTCGCCTTCCACAACTTCGAGTCCTGGGCGCAGACGCAGGATTGGAATGCGCTCTTGCGGAGCGCCTAAAGGCTAAACTCAACATCGGTGCACAAAGGAGTACACCGAAATGAAATACGTCGAAGCTTCACAGTTCGGTGGCCCGGATGTCCTGGTTTTGAAGGAGAAGGACACACCGGAGCCCGAGGAAGGCATGCTGCTTGTTGAAGTGCAGGCTGCGGGAATCAACTACACAGACGTGATGGCCCGCAAGGGATTCTATCCCGCAATCCCGAAAGCGCCGTTCACCCCGGGGCTCGAATTTGCCGGCGTCGTCAGGAGAGTTGGAAAGGGCGCAGAAGGATTCAAAGCCGGCGACTCGGTTGCGGCGATCGTGCCGGCCGGCGGAGGGTATGCCTCGCATATTCTGATTCCCGCCGCGACCGCGATCCCGCTTCCGGAACATCTCGATCCTGCGGTTGCTGCCGGGGTGCTGGTGCAGGGCCTGACGGCATACCTTGTGACTGACCAGGCTCAAGTGAAGAGTGGCGACCGGGTCCTGATCACTGCCGCAGCCGGAGGAGTTGGAAGCCTCCTGGTGCAGCTCGCAAAGGCCAGGGGCGCCACGGTGATCGGCCTTGCGTCCCCATCGAAGGCCGATTTTGTAAAAGGCCTCGGCGCCGATCACGGTTTTGACTATGGCAAGGCCGGGTGGGCTGCCCAGGTCGCTGAAGCGGCTGGCCCGCAGGGTGTGCAGGTATTTCTCGACTCCATCGGCGACCTGGCAAGTGAGGCCTTCCCGCTGCTGAGCTCCT
>JASHUF010000486.1 GCA_030040175.1 Acidobacteriaceae bacterium | reverse complement strand
ATTTCGAGCAGGCAGCGCTGGAGAATCTCGATGATCTCCATGCCGCCCTGGGCGTGCGAGGCGGGACGGTAGGGGTGGGCCTCGGCAAAGCCGGCGATGCGGGCGACGACCTCGTTGACGCGCGGGTTGTACTTCATGGTGCAGGAGCCGAGCGGGTACATGCCCAGATCGATGGCGTAGTTCCAGGTGGAGAGGCGCGTGAAGTGGCGGACGATTTCGATCTCGGAGAGCTCAGGCAGCAGCGGCGCGTCTTTGCGCAATGCTGCGCCGAGCAGCGATGCAGCGTCGACGGGAGGCACATCGAGGGGGGGGAGCTTGTAAGCCCGCTTGCCGGGTGCGGATTTCTCGAAGAGCAGGGCTTCGTTCTGCGTCTGGTGAGGACGGATCTTGCCGGTGGTGCGGGGGACGGTCGTTCCGAGGTCCGGGATCTTTAAGTTTTCTGACATGCCATGCACCTTTTCAGGATTCCTGAGCGGCTCTATCCAATTTACGGGATGGAGGTGGATTCGGCGGCGCGCAGGATGAACATGGCCTGATCGCCCTGGCGCCGGCGGTTGAGTTCGAGGGCGCGGCGCGCGAACTCCCTTCTGCGCGCGCGCGAAAAATGGGCAGCGAGATTCCGGCGGCCCTGCTCCAGAGGAATATCGAGCTGGTAAAGCTCGGAGCCCCAAAACTGGAAGTCGAAGGAATCGAACACGGTATCCGCAACCACAAATCCGGCCTGTTGAGCAGCCAGATGCATGCTCTTTTCCGAATGTACGAAGAGATGACGGGGCGCGTCCAGTTGCACCCAGTCGACGCCGTATTCTTTCCAGGCCCAGGCAACGACCGGCGTGCGCACAATGCAGACGCCGCCGTCACGGAGCTTCGAGCAGGCGAGACGGAGGATCTCCCGCTGTCCGGCGATGTGCTCGAGGGAGTGATTGAAGAGGATGCAGTCATAGGATTCGGCAATGTCTTTCAGTTCGCACTGCTGGACGGCCGGACCCGAGGCGTCCGAGACCGGGGGCGCGAAGGGATCGATGCCCAGAGCAGAGAATCCGGCCGCGCGCAGGTCGCGCACCAGGCGGCCCGATCCGCAGCCCACGTCGAGGATTTGCATGGAGGGCGTGAGCCGCAGGGCGTGGACCAGGCTGGCGGCGAAAATTCGGTGCAGCGGCGAGGCAGCTTGGACGAGCCAGGGACGATGCATGGCGAAAGTGACAAGGGACTGCCTGAACCGGCCTTTGAGGGTGCGCTTCGCATCCGCGAGGTGGCAGTCGTAATCGCGCGGGTAGTAGTCGCCCAGATTGGCGGGCACGGCGGCGATGCGCAGGCAGCCGCAGCCCAAGCACTCAAGGTAAGTAAAATTCTCGCGCCGGCCGAACATCATCTCGCGGGCGACGTGGGTTGCGGATTGTTCCGATCCGCAGAGCTCACAGGGCATGCGCGCTCTCTCCGGGCGGCTCCTGCGCGGACACGGAGGGCCGGTGAGCGCGCCGGGCCATCACGCTTGCCGCCCGGTCAATCTGTTCGCGCGTGTTGACCTCGGTAGCACACCAGAGAGTGCAGTTTGCGAGCTCGGGATACCAGCGGCTGAGCGCGAGGCCGCCGACGATCTTTTCCTCAAGCAGCCGCTGGGCGAGCGAAGCCGGCGACTCCTCGGTTTCGAGGACGAACTCATGAAAGTGCGGAGCGCCGGCGAACAGTTCTTTTGCGCCGGGCTGCGCGCCGAGCGTCCTGGCCGCGTAATGCGCCTTGGCCAGGTTATGCCCGGCGAGCTCGCGGATGCCCTCCTTGCCGTAGACGGCCAGGAAGACGGTGGCCATGAGCGCCACCAGAGCCTGGTTGGTGCAGATGTTCGAAGTGGCTTTCTCGCGGCGGATATGCTGCTCGCGGGTGGCGAGGGTGAGGACGAAGCCGCGGTTGCCGGCGGTGTCAACGGTTTGCCCGGCAAGGCGGCCGGGCATCTGGCGCACGTACTTTTCTTTGGTGGCAATGACGCCGCAGAACGGTCCGCCGTAGCTCAGGGGCACGCCGAAGGACTGCGCTTCCATGGTGACGATGTCGGCTTCGACGGGCGGGCGCACGATGCCGAGCGAGATCGATTCGGCGATGGACACGATGAGCAGCGCGCCTTTTGCGTGGGCGATGGCGGCGATGGCAGGGATGTCTTCGACGACGCCGAAGAAGTTGGGGCTCTGGACCAAAATGGCTGCGGTGTCTGCGGACACCGCAGCGTCCAGTGCAGAGAGATCGACGCGGCCGGTTTCGCGGTCGTAGCCGACCAGCGCCGAGGGCAGGCGCTGATGTTTGGCGTAGGTGGCGAGGACTTCGCGGTACTCGGGATGGACCGTGGAGGCGACGACGGCCTTGTGGCGGCCGGTGACGCGCACGGCCATCATGACCGCTTCAGCGGCGCCGGTGGAACCGTCGTACATGCTGGCGTTGGCCAGGTCCATGCCGGTGAGTTCGGCGATCATGGTCTGGAATTCGAAGATAGCCTGCAGCGTGCCCTGGCTGATTTCGGCCTGATACGGGGTATAGCTGGTGAGAAATTCGCCGCGCTGAACGAGGGCATCGATGAGGACGGGGCGGTAATGGGGATAGGCGCCGGCGCCGAGAAAGCTGGCGTAGCCGGTTGCATTTCTCTCGCCCGCCTGGCGGAAGTAATCGATGATCTCGCTTTCCGCCTGCTGGCGGGGAACGAGCAGGTCGCGGTCGAGCCGGTATTCGGCGGGGATGACGGCGAAGAGGTCGTCGACGGACTGGACACCGGCGGCGGCGAGCATGCGCTCGCGCTCGGCGGGGGATTTGGGGAGATAACGCATCGTTAGCTTCTAGCTCCTAGCTTCTAGCCTCTAGCTAGAAACCGGTGAGACGAGTTTTGTTCGGGCGGCCGAGAATCCTTGGAGATTTGCCGGCTTAATTCCCAGCTCCGATGAAAAGCTAGGAGCTAGAGGCTACGGCATTTTCTGAGTTACTGTGTCCATTTCATTTCCTCGTAAGGTCGCCGCTCCCTGTTGGTCGCGTCGACTCTGCCTTCCGTCTTCGGGATACAGCTACTCAGAAAATGCGTTAGCAGCTAGAAGCTTCTCGTCAGCCTCCCGTCTCTTCCGCGATGAACTTTTCATAAGCAGCGGCGTCGAG
>JASHUF010000485.1 GCA_030040175.1 Acidobacteriaceae bacterium | reverse complement strand
CGCACGACACCGTGCTGTGCTTCTCGAACCGCGGCAAGGTCTACTGGCTCAAGGTGTACGAGATTCCCGACGTGGGCGCCGCAGGCAAGGGCAAGTCGATCCAGAGCCTGCTCGATCTGCAAACGGGCGAAAAGGTGTGCGCGATTCTTCCGGTGCGCGATCTGGAGGAAGAAAGCAAGTACATTTTCTTTGCCACGCAAAAAGGCACGGTGAAGAAGACGCCGCTCAAGGATTTCTCCAACGTGATGGCTCGCGGCATCATCGCCATCGGCATCGACACCGACGACGAGCTGGTGGCCGCGCGCATCACTGACGGGTCGCAGCTCATCTTCCTGGCCACGCACCTGGGCATGGGCATCCGCTTCGACGAGGGCGATGTGCGCTCCATGGGCCGTCCCGCCTACGGCGTGCGCGGCATCGAGCTCACCAAGAACGATTACGTCATTGGCGTAGCAGTCACGCCCAAGGAGCACGCGCCCGGCGCTTACCGCATTCTCTCGGTCACGGAAAACGGCTTTGGCAAGCGCACTGATGTGGAGGAGTACCGGCTGCAGGCGCGCGGCGGCAAGGGGGTGAAGAACCTGGCCGTCACCGAGCGCGTGGGCCGCGTGAACTCCATTCAGATGGTGGACGACACCTCGGAGCTGATGGTGATCAGCCAGTTCGGCAAAATCATCCGCATCGACACCAAGACCGTGCGCTCCGCCGGCCGCGCCACGCAAGGCGTGCGCCTGCTCAGCCTGGAGCCCGAAGACAAGGTCGCTGCCGCCGTCATCATTCCGCCGGAAGAGGTGAACGGCAACGGCAATGGCAATCACGACGGGGAGCAGGGGACGCTGCTGCAGTGAGGGGCGGACCGCTGGCTTCCCCGGGCAGGGTGAGAGACAAGGAATCGCCGCGTCCATCGCGCGCGAAATCCTCCTCTGCAACGCGAAGAGTTACTCTTTTTTCTTGCGATTTGCCTCGTCCGCGTCGCGGATGGCTTCCACATCCGCCAGATCGCTTAGCCGCCCCGATTTTAGTTTGTTCTCGATCAGCTGTTGAGAAGAAATGACATTCACCTCGACTCCATCGAGCGTGAACCTTACACGGTTCTTCCAGGCCGATTCGAAGTCCACGCCGTCAATGGACTGCAGGATATCGGCGCGCGCCGGAGAAAAACCGAGCTGAAAAATGGAACTGGGCTGATCTCTGAAATCGGACGGAGTGAGCCCGGCGATTGGGGCGCCGAACTCCGCGAGCGCTCGGAATACGGCCTCGCTATTCCTTATTTCTGATCGAATGAAGAGATCGATGTCTTTGGTGGATCGTGGCTCGGAGTAAAAACCAACGGCCCACCCCCCTACCACCAGATACTCAACCCCGTGTGCGTTCAACGCGAGTAAGAGTTGCCTCAGATCTTCGGGTAGGGTCATATTGCGGTAGCCCCTTGACGCCGTTGGAGAATGCATAGGCTGAAGCGGTCGCGTCCCAGACCGCAAGAAATCTCTCGGCGGGTGGCCGGCTGCGCCAGTAGCGATAAACTTCTGCCTTCTGCTCCGCGTGACTTGAAAACCTGCGGATTGTTTTATCCATGCCCGTGGCGCACTCCTACAATTATTCTATCATTTTCGAGCGCCACATCGCTCCACAGCAGCTGGGCCGAACCACTCATGCCAACCCGCATTTTTTCGATTATTCTGGCCTTCGGCCTTTGCGCCGGCCTCTGCGCCGCGGCGAAAAAACCGCACGACGAACTCGCGATCCACGATCCCGCGGCCTCTTTTCTCGACGTGACCGCGCGCCGCGCGGAGCTCGCCGCTGCCACCACGCCGCGTGTGGTGGAGGCGATTGGCTGGAAGAAGAGCTGCGTGAATGCGGAGCAGCCTGCCCCGCCTCCAGGCGAGATGGTCATCCCGCATCATTACCTGAGCGGCAGTAACGGACCCGTGAATCCGGAGGAGGACAAGGCCACACTCCCCTACCGTCAACTGGGCCAGGCGGTGAGCGACGGCGCCGGCCGCTACGTAGTGACCGGGGACCCGGCGGAAGCGGTGTGCGTGGCGGACCTGCTGGGCAAGTGGGCCGGCGCCAAAGCTCTGCTCAACTATAACTACCAGGAGAGCAGCCAGGCGTGGTACCAGGTGGAGTGGACGCTCAGTTCCATCTCGCTGGCGTGGTCGGTGGTGCAGGCAGACCCTGCCGTTCCGGCGGCGCAGCGCGCGAAGATTCTCCAATGGATGCACAAGGTCACCGAGTACATGTTCGCGCAGGACCCTCATCCGGGCGAGCGCGAGAACAATCACGCCTACTGGCGCGCCCTGTGCGCCACTTCGGTCGGCATCCTCACCTCAGACGACGCACTCTACAAGCGCGGGCTGGCGCAGTACGCGCGCGCCATCGGGCAGATGAATCCTGACGGATCTTTGCCTCTCGAAATGGCGCGGCATGAGAACGCGCTGCACTACCAAAGCTTCGCGCTGGCGCCGCTGGTGATGATCGCCGAACTTGCCGCGCGCCAGGGCGTCGACCTTTACAGCCTCAAGGAGAATGGCCATACAATCAACGACGCCGTCGACTTCCTGGTGCGCGCGTCGGCCGATCCCACGCTGGTAAAGAAATACGCATCCGAGCCGCAGACCTTTCCCCTTTTCTCCGGAGAGAAGCCGCCGGCGTGGACGGAGTTCTGGGCGGCGCGCCATCCCGGCAAGCCGTGGAGCGAATTGCTCACTTCACCGGTTTATGATTCGAACCTAGCCGGAGATGCGACGATTTACGACGCGCCGGCTGAGGAAAGGTAGCCGCGCCATGGGGGCGGTTTCGCGATGGCCGCCTCGCATTAGGATAAAGGGGTGAGTTCGTCCCGCGCTCAGGCCGCTAGCCTTCAGAGAGAGCCGATGTCTGCAACCGGCGCCAAACCGATCGGTGCATTGGACGAAGAATCCGCCGCGCAGGCCGTGCGCCGGATGTTCGACTCCATTGCCCCCCGCTACGACCTGCTCAATCACGTGCTCTCGCTCAACGTGGACCGGCTCTGGTGGCGCCGCGCCGCGCGCCGTTTCCATGAGGTGCTAGCCCGGCCGGATGCCGCCATTCTCGATGTCTGCTGCGGCACCGGCGACATGACCATGGCGCTGCTGCGCCATCGTCCCCGCGGCGCGCGGCCCATCTTCGCCGCGGATTTTGCGCGCGGCATGCTGGCCCGGGGCGCGCGCAAATTCGCCGGCCGCGCCGTCGCCGTGCTCGAGGCCGACGCGCTGCACCTGCCCCTCCGCGACCAGTCTCTCGATCTCATCGTCACGGCATTCGGCTTCCGCAACCTGGCCAATTACGCGGCCGGACTGCGCGAGTTTTATCGCGTGCTCAAGCCCGGCGGCCAACTCGGCATCCTCGAGTTCAGCGAGCCCGGCGGCTTGCTCGGCCAGGCCTACGCCGTCTATTTTCGCCGCGTGCTTCCGGCCATCGGCCGCGCGATCTGCGGCCCCATCTCCGGGGAATCGGGCAGCCCGTACAACTATCTCCCCGAGTCGGTCGGCAACTTTCCCGCGCCTGCCGAATTGCTCGATCTGCTGCGCGCAGCCGGGTATTCTGCGTGCGCCTGGCAGCCCTACACTTTCGGCATCGCCGGGTTGTACACGGCCGCGCGCGCGCAGGTAAGCTAGAGCGTGATGGATCAGGCAGTCTCCAGCGCGGCGACCCCGAGTTCGACGGCCGGCTCGAGCCCCGGCCCGGCACCCGGCGCCGCTTCGCCGCAGCCGGCGCTCGACCCGACGGGCGCTTCCGCGGAAAAGCGCCGCGTGGCGCTCCACTCCATGACGGCCGCAGCGGCCATGGCGCTGCTCAAGCTCGCCGCCGGCCTGCTCTCCGGCTCGCTCGGCGTTCTTTCCGATGCGGCGCACTCCGGACTCGATCTCCTCGGCTCCGCATTCACTTTCTTCTCTGTCCGCGTAAGCGGCAAGCCCGCCGACGAAGACCACTCCTACGGCCACGGCAAAATCGAGAACCTTTCGTCCTTCAGTGAGGCCGGGCTCATGGCCGCCTCCTGCATCTGGATCGTCTGGGACGCGATCGACCGCATCTTCTTTCATCCCGTTCTGCTGCGCCACTCCACGTGGCCGGCGCTCGTGCTCATCGCCTCCATCGCCGTCGACGGGTGGCGCTCGCGCCGGCTGCGCGCCATTGCCCGCCGCACCGGCTCGCCCGCGCTGGCCATGGACGCCTTCCACTTCGCTTCCGACATCTGGGCCTCTGCCGCCGTGCTCGCCGGACTGGGCGCCACATGGGCGGGAACGCGCTACGCCGTCCCCTGGCTGCGCTACGCCGACTCGGTTGCCGCCCTCGCCGTTTCCTTCATGATCCTGCGCATGACCTTCCGCCTGGGGCGCGAGGCCGTGGACGCGCTCATGGACGAGATTCCCGCCGAGACCCGCCGCCGGCTCATCCGCGAAGTGCAGCGCACGCCGGGTGTGCTGGCCGTGGAGCAGGCGCGCGTGCGCCGCTCCGGCGCCGACTACTTTGCCGATCTCACGCTGGCCCTGCCCCGCCGCTCCACCTTCGAACACACCGGCGAATTGGTGGAGACAGCCACCGCGGCCGTGCATCGCGTCCTTCCCGGCGCCGACGTCGTCATCCACACCGTGCCCCGCCAGACGCGCGCCGAAAGCATTTTCGACCGCGTGCGCGCCGTGGCCGCGCGCCACAACCTTTCTGTGCACGAGCTCAGCATCCGGTCGCACCAGGGGCGCCTGCGCGTCGAGCTCCACATTGAAATCGAAGAGAACATGCGCCTGCGCGATGCGCACAGTTTTGTCAGCGCGCTGGAGGAGGAGATTCTGCGCGAGGTTCCGGAGATCGACGCCGTGCTCACGCACATTGAGAGCGAGCCGGCCACCATCGAGCAGCCGGAAGAGATGGTCGGCGACAATCGCCGCATCGAGCTTGCCCTGCGCGCCGCCGCCGCGCACATTCCTGAGATCGTCGACGTGCATGCCATCGCCGTAAGCCGCACCGGCGATCACATCTCCCTCACCTGCCACTGCACCCTGGCTGACGACCTGCCCATGCATCGCGTTCACGAAATCATCACCGCGCTCGAAGACCGCTTCAAGCTCGAGTGCCCGCAAGTGTACCGCGTCACCATCCATCCCGAGCCGGTGACGGATAATACGCGATAGGACGGACGCCGCCATGACCAGCCGCTGGATCCTCAGCTTCTTCCGCGTGGCCTCGCTGCTCCTGCTGCTGGTGGCCGTGGCGCTGATGTCGGCCATCATCACCATGCACTTCGCCATTCACGGCGCCGAGGTACAGGTGCCGGCGCTCAAGGGCATGACCGTGGCCGACGCGCGCAGTGAGACTGAGGGCCTGGGACTCAATCTCGACGTAGACAACCGCTATTATTCGGGCGAGGTGGCCGCCGGCCACATCCTTACCCAGTCGCCTGCGCCCGGCGCCGTGGTGCGCCGCGAGTGGAGGGTGCGCGTCTCGGAGAGCCTGGGACCGCAAAAGGTGGATGTCCCCGATACCGTGGGCATGGAAGAACGCGTGGCCACCCTCGATCTGCGCCGCGCCGGACTCGACGTGGGCGCCGCCGCGCACCTGCCGGAAACCGGCGCAACCGTAAACACGGTGCTGGCGCAGGATCCGCCGGCGCATGCGCAGGACATCGAGCAGCCCAACGTGAGCCTGCTGGTGGCCGTGCCCGACGCCGAGCCGCCCGGCGGCTATGTCATGCCCGATCTCACCGGCCTTCCCATTGTGAGCGCGCAGCTCGATCTGGCGAAAGTCGGCATCAAGACCGCGCCGCCCGTCTACACCGAGGTCCCTTTGCAGCCGGTCGCCAATATCGGAGCGCCGCCTGCGCGGCCGGTGCAGCCCGGCTCCGTGATCGCGCAGTCGCCCGCGGCCGGCGCGCGCGTGGATCAAACCACGCTGGTCAGTCTTGCCGTGGCCAAATGAAGGGGAAGGAAGTGGATCGCATGGGGCTGGAGCAAGACATCGAAAAGATCGGCGAGCAGGAGCGCGCATTGCGCTTGCCCCGGCTCGACGCACACGTCGCCTGGGAGCTGGGCACGCTCATCCGCAAAATGGCGGAGGAGCGCGGACTCAGCGTGGTGATCGACGTGCGCCGCTTCCAACACCCGCTTTTCTACTCCGCGCTCGAAGGCACTACACCTGATAACGCGGAGTGGGTGCGCCGCAAAAGCAATGTTGTGGCGCGCTACCATCGCAGTTCGTACGGCGTGGGCCTGAATTGGAAATTGAAGGGCCAGACCCCGGAAGAGCGCGGCCACTCGACTGCAGACTTTGCCGCGCACGGCGGCTCCTTTCCTCTGCATGTGGAGGGAGCCGGCATCGTGGGCAGCGCGACCGTCTCCGGTTTGCCGCAGCGTGCCGATCACGAGCTTGTCGTCGAAGCCCTTTGCGCTTTGCTCGGCCGCGATTACGAGGCTCTCAGGTTGGCTCCGGAGAGAAGCTAGGGAGACCAAGGAAACGCCGCACTCGTCTCAAGAGGGTTTTTCGAGCAGCGCAACGAAAAATCCATCCGTATGCAAGGCTCCGGGCATCAGGCGCAGGGCGCCTTCGCGAGTGATGCACGAGCGTAACTGCTCCCCGCCCGCACGCGTGAGAATTCCTTTCTCTCGCAGCAGCTCAATGCGCGGCGCCAGCGAAATCTGCCGCGCATCGCGCGCTTCCGCAAGAACCGCCGCGACCGCCTGCTCATTTTCCTCTGGCTCGAGAGAACAGGTCGAGTAGACGACGAATCCGCCGCCGCGCACGGCGCCCAGCGCGGCGCGCAGAATCGCGCGCTGGCGCTGTGCATGGCGCGCCAGATCTTCGGGCTTGAGCCGGTGCCGGATCTCCGGGTTGCGCCCCAGCGTGCCCGTCCCGCTGCAGGGCGCGTCCACCAGCGCGAGATCGAATTTTTTCTTCTCCTTGAAAGCAGCCGCGTCGGCGTGCCGCAACTCGACGCGCTCCGCATGCGCCACGAGTCTTTCGCGCATCGCCGCCAGCCTGGCAGCGCTTGCTTCCAGTCCAACGATGCGCGCCTGCGGCAGGCGCTCAGCGAGAATCCGCGTCTTGCCTCCGGGCGCGGCGCAGGCATCGAGCACGCGCTTGACTTTATCGCCGCAAGCCGCGGCCAGCTCCGCAATCAGCTGCGATCCCTCATCCTGCAGGCGCACACGTCCGTCGCGGAAGGCAGAGGTCGCGGTCACATCGCCCGCCTTCACAAGGCGCGCGCGCGTGAGCAGCGCGCCGGGCGCAAGCTCGATTCCGCTGCGAGCCAACTCCTCTTCGTCTTCCGGATTCTCGATGCATAAAACCAACTCCGGCTGCGCCTGCCCGTGCCGGCAAATGGCCCGCGCTGCTTGGCCGCCGTAATGCGCAACCCATCGTTCCACCATCCATGCCGGATGCGCTTCGATGGCTGCTTGACTCCACGCGGACTCTTCGAGTTTCTTCTCGCGCGCAAGCTTGCGCAGCACCGCGTTGACCATACCCGCGGCAAAGCGGTGACCGGCCTGCTTGGCCAGCTCCACGCTCTCGTCGATGGCGGCGTGCGCGGGAACGCGATCGAGAAAGAGCAACTGATATGCGCCCATGCGCAGGCTAATCCGCACTTCGGATTCGAGCTTCGCCTTGGGCCGGTCGAGATGCGCCCGGACTTGCTGGTCCAGCCGGACTTGCCAGCGCAGCACGCCGAGTACGAGTGCCGTAGCCAGATTGCGGTCGGCGGCGCTTAGCGCGCTCACCGGGCTGCCGCGCAGCAGATCGTCCGCATGCGCAGGCCCGCGCTCCATGCGCAGCAGAATTTGAAACGCCGCGCGGCGCGCAGGTGAAACGCCGGCCACGGCCGTTACCCCAGCCGCGCGTCTATTCCCAGCCGCGCGTCGGGGCTCAGCGGATTGCCGCGCAGGAAATCCGCCGCTGTCATGCGCCGCCTGCCTTCGAGCTGCACCTCAAGCAATTCCAGCCAGGTGTTTCCGGCGCAGGCCACAAAAATCCGCCCGCTCAAAACCCAAATGCGGCCAGGCTCCCCGGCGCTCTGCTCCGCGACCTGCGCGACGGCCTCCGGTCCCATTGCCAGCGCCATGCGATGCACAATCAGCTTCCTTCCCTCGAGCGCCGTG
>JASHUF010000484.1 GCA_030040175.1 Acidobacteriaceae bacterium | reverse complement strand
CGCACACCGGACAGCCGAGCCAATGCGGTCTTTCAACTCCCCAGCGCGAAGTCCACACTGATCGTCGTCTCGAATTCCATCGGCTGGTGGTTCATCTTATAGGGCTTGTAGCGCCAGGTCCGGACAGCGTTTAGGGCGGCCTGCCGCAGCATCTCCGGCCCGCTGACGACGCGCAGGTCCTCTATGGTCCCGCTCTTGGAGACGCGGGCATGCAGAACAATGGTTCCCGCGGTGTGGGACTCCTTGGCGACCTGCGGGTAGATGGGAGGCGTCTTTTGGATGAGCAAACCAAAAGCAACGCTGGCTGAAAGGTCGACGATCTTGGGAGATGCGACCTGCACACTTGGCTGCTTCGCGCCGGAAAAGACCCTGCCGATCGCGACGTCATTGACCAACCCGTCCATGCCGGCCGCAGCAAAGCCGCCTGACGGCGGAGGAGCCTGCTCTGCGGGAGCGGCGGCCATGTGGATCCGTGCCGGCGCGTTGAGCTGAACATTCATCAACTGCACCGCAGCCCGCCAGGGAGCCGCAATCTCGGGGTTCGACGGCGCGGCTGCGTTCCAGTTGTCACTGGCCTCCGGCAGCTGCGCGGGCGCCGGCGCTGCGAACGTGGAAAGGACCGGCTTGAGAGCCGCACTTTCCGGCTGCGCCGTTTGCGTCTCTTTGGGCTCCGGCGAAGCAACCGCCTCCACCGTCGAAGCCCTTTTGTGATTCAACGCCGGGATCGCGGCTGCAGCCAAAATCACCAGAGCGGCGCTCGCGCCCGCAAGGACGGGCCACTTCCTCCGGGTTGGCTTCCGCTCGACCCTTCCGGCCGGCGCTTTCACCGCTGCGGGCCGAGGAGCCGGATTAGGTAATGCCGTCCCCGGCAGCGGATTCCCGGACGCCGCTGCGGCACCGTACGGCTTTATGGGCTGCGTAAGCGGCATGGCGACGACTACCGCGCCGAGGCCGTTTTCAGAACCGGCAAGGCGGACCGGTCTCGTCGACGAAGACCGTTCGTCGTCCCATTCGCCGAAGTCTTCGGGAAGAATGTCGGGTAATTCTTCCACTATCTTCGCTGGAGATGCCATTGACCGTCATCTCCCTTCTCGCAGATGGCGCCTTCTTGCGTGCGAGTCTCGCGTTGCAGTCCCGGGCCCGTTCGACCGGCGTTTCCTGCGAATCCTCCCGCGACGGGTCCAGCCACAGGAAACTCAGCTGTCACAGGAGAACCCACCAGCTTCAGCCACGCTGCCCTGAGCAGCGAGGCAGCATCCGGCAGCTCCTGTACGATGAGTACCACGGCGGCTTGCGCTTGGGCGTATCTCTCTTGATCCTCCGGAGTGAAAATGACCGGGAGTTGGGTTGGCCCGGGGCAACACGACGCCCGCCGAAGGAGCGTAAAGACACGATCCAGGCACGGAGGCGCAGGCACTTAGCTGCTCGTTGCCGATCACCGTTCCATCGACGATGGAGAGGGTTCGGGCTGGACCGTGATGGGGCGGCTTCGCCTGCCGTTCCTTGGCTCCCATTTCTGTCGCGTACACTGGAGAGTCCCGCATGCAGGAAAGGAATGCGCGATTGGCGCACGATCATGGGAAAAACCGGAATCGGTGCTTTGTTTCTGTTGGCGATAATTGCCTGTTGCGCCGGAGCGCAGGAAGGCTTCGATCCTGAAGCGGTGGAACTAAACAATCGCGGCGTGGCGCTGATGGGTCAGCAATTCACCCAGCGTGCCGCGGATGCATTCGCCGAGGCATTCAGGAAGGATCCCCATCTTGCCCAGGCCGCGACGAATGAAGGTATCGCCTTGCTGACGCTGCAAAAGCTCGATGACGCCGAGGCGTGGCTCCGGAAATCCATTGCCATTGACCCCCGGAGCGCGCAGGCGTGGTACAACCTGGGCCTGGCCCAACGGGCCGGCAGCGAATTCGATGCCGCGCTGGCCAGCTTTCAGCAGGCAGCCAAGCTGGACCCCAACGATGCCGACGCGCTTTATTTTGAAGGCGTGCTTTACGGGGAGACGAAGCAATACGACAAGGCCATTGAGGTGCTCAAGGAGGCGCTCGCCGACGATCCGCTCCATGCCTCGGCGGAATTTGTGCTGGCGCGCTCGTTCCAGCGCACCGGCCACCTGGAAGAGGCGCAGGAGCACTTCCGGCGCTTCCAGCATTTGACCAGCACCAAGATATCGTCAGCGATTGGCCTGAGCTACGGCGAGCAGGGCCACTACTCGATGGCAAGCACGGTGAAAGAGCCGGAACTCTCCCAGCCGGCGATGATTCCTGTGCACCTCGAAGCGCAACCGCTGGCGGCGCAGGCGGCAGCCGCGAGTTATGCCACGACAGGCGGCGCGTGCATGATCGATGCAACCGGGTCAGGCGAGATGGATCTGGTGCTGATGCAGGAGGGCGCGCAGGCCATCCGCATCCTGCATAACCGCGGCGACGGCGAGTTTGTGGAATGGGATGCCGAGGGCGCCGGCCTGAAAGCCGGCGGCCACGCGGTTGCCTGCGCGGTGGGCGACTTCGACGGCGACGGACTGAACGACCTCGCCGTGGCGCTCGAAGACAGGGTCCTTCTCTTCCGCAATCTCGGGCACGGGCAATTCAGCGATGTCACGGCGAAATCCGGCATTGTGCCGCGCAATCGCCCCACGGGGATCACGTTCGTCGATTACGACCACGATGGCGATCTGGACCTGCTGCTGACCGGCTCGGGTCTGAAGCCCGGAGACCCTCCGAATGTACTGTGGCGCAACAACGGCGACGGAACCTTTACGGAGCAGACGGAGGCGACGGGACTGGGCGGGAGCGGGAACACCGCGGCGGCGATCCTCACCGACTACAACAACGACCGCGCCGTCGATCTGGCCGTGACCGGCGACGGCCCTGCGCCCTTGATCTATGTGAATCCGCGCGAGGGCCAGTTCCCTTCGGTTCCTCTTTATCAGGACGCGGGCTTGCCGCCCACAATCGGAATTGCCGTTTTCGACTACAACAAGGACGGATGGATGGACCTGGCGGTCACGCATGCGGGCGCGCCCGGAATCACGCTCTGGCGCAATGTACAGGCCGCAGACCACGTGAGCCGGCGCTTTGTGCGCGTCGAACTCCCGCTCAAGGGCGCTTTGCGCGGCTGGGGGCTTACGCCCATCGATATCGACAATGACGGATGGATTGACCTGGCGGCGGTGGTGGAGACCCGCGATGGGCCGCAGGTGCGCGTCTTCCGCAACCGCGGTGACGGGACCTTCGACGACGTGAGCCACGCTCTGGGGCTCGACACCGTTCGACTGCAAGCGCCGCGCGGACTGATTGCCGCGGACGTGGATGGCGACGGCGCCACGGATCTGATCGTGACGCAGCTGAATGCTCCGCCGATTCTTCTGCGCAACGTGGGCGCGAACAAGAACCACTTTGTGCGCCTCGATCTGACCGGGTTCGCCGACAACAAGACGGCGCTGGGCGTGAAGGTGGAGGTCTTTGCGAACGGGCTCTGGCAGAAGTGGGAATTGCCGGGCGCGTCAGGCTACCAGACCCAGGCAGCGCCGCAGGTCCTCGTGGGATTGGGCCAGGCGCCGCGCATCGACTTGTTGCGCATTCTCTGGCCGACCGGCGTTTTGCAGGACGAGATCGATCTGCCGCAGCAAGCCGTCATTGCCATGAAGGAAGCCGACCGCCGCGGCAGCTCGTGTCCGGTGCTCTTCGTTTGGGACGGGCACCGATACAAATTTGTGACGGATGTGATCGGCGCGGCCGTCGTCGGCCATTGGTTTACCCCCGCACGGCACAATATTCCCAATCCCGGCGAGTGGGTGAAAGTGGATGGCGCGAACGTTGCGCCGGTCGAGGGCAAGGTGAGCGTTCGCTTCATGGAGCCGATGGAAGAGGTCAATTACATCGACCAGCTCCGCCTGATCGCCGTCGATCACCCCGCGGAAGTGGAGGTGAATCCCGACGAGCGCTTTCTCGACAATCCGCCGTTTGCTTCGGGCCGGGTTGTGGCCAGCTCCGGCGTACGCCTTCCCGTGGGCGCATGGGATGGCGAAGGACGCGACGTGCTCGATCTGCTGAGCCGCCGCGACCGCCGGTTTGCAAGCGGATTTACGCCGCTTCCTTACGACGGCTTTGCCAATCTCCATGCGCTCACGCTGGACCTTGGCCGGGTAAAGCCGGACGCGCCTCTGCGCCTGCTGATGACCGGCTACGTGAACTACTTCAGCGCGACCTCTCTTTACGCCGCGTGGCAGGCGGGCTTGAAGGAGATTCCGCCGTATGTTGAGGCGCAGCGTCCCGATGGCTCGTGGCTGCGGATTCCCGGAGATGCGGGATTTCCCGCCGGTCTCGAACGCACGATTGTGGTTGATCTGACGGGCAAGCTGCCTGCGGGCACGCGGCGCATCCGGCTGATGACGAATCTTCAAATCTTCTGGGACCAGGTGCTCATCGACCAGAGTGTGAATGCGCGATTCCGCACCACTGAGGCGCCGCTCTCCTCGGCCACGCTGCGCTTCCGCGGTTACCCCAAGGAAATCGATCTGCCCAGCCCGGGCGATCTCGACTACGACTACAACCTCGTCAGTCTCACGGGCTCGTATCAACACGAGCGCGGCAGCTACACGCGCATGGGCAACGTGACGCCGCTGCTCAAAAATGTAGACAATCGCTTTGCCGTCTTCGGCAGCGGCGAGGAAATTGCTGCGGAATTCGATGTTACGAAACTGCCCGTGCTTCCGGCAGGCTGGAAGCGCGATTATTTCTTCTACGCAAACGGCTACGAAAAAGACATGGATTGGTGGGACGCTTCGCCGTTCACCGTGGCGCAGCTGCCGTTCCACGGGATGAGCAAGTATCCCTATCTCCCGCCGGAAAAATTCCCTGACGATCCTGCCTCGCTCGCCTACCAGTTGAATTGGAACGATCGTTTCGATTCGGGCGAACCGGCGCGCGCTTACCGCTTCGACTTTCAATGGTCGCCCTCGACGCCGCGCGACGATCAGCCTGCCGCGGGCGCTGCGCGTGCCGAGCGATGAGCGAGATTGCCGAAATTGTTCTGGCTTCGGCCTCGCGCCAGCTGGAGCTGGTGCGCGCCGGCGAGATCGCGGTGGCGGAGCTGGCCGCGGCGCATATCGGGCAGATCGAGCGCCTCAACCCCGCCTTGAATGCGCTGGTCGATTTCGATCCGGATCGCATTCGCGCGCAGGCCCTTGCGCTCGATGCGGCGCCGGAACCGCGCGGTGCGCTGCATGGCCTTCCCGTAACGGTTAAGTCGTCCATTGCCACCGCGGGTTACCGCTGCGAGCTGGGCAGCTTTCTGCACCAGGGCGAGACTCCCACCAGAGATGCCGAGGTGGTGGCGCGTCTGCGTGCAGCGGGGGCTCTGATTCTCGGCACCACGAACTGCCCCGAGCTGCTGATGGCATACGAAACGGCCAACCTGCTGCACGGACAAACACGCAATCCGTGGGATCTGGAGCGGTCGCCGGGGG
>JASHUF010000053.1 GCA_030040175.1 Acidobacteriaceae bacterium | reverse complement strand
TCAGGCGCGCGCCGCCAGAGCTCGAGCAGCACGTAGCCGCCGATCGAGCAGCCGGCAAAAACCGCGCTCGCGAGTTCGAGAAAGTCGAGAAGCGCAAGAATATCCTGCGCCAGTCGCGCCATGGTCAGCACCGGCGCATCCGGCACACGCGCAAAATCGCCCACGGGCAGGCCGTCACCCAGCTCGGAAACTCCATGGCCGCGCAGGTCGGGCACAACCGCGCGCACGCCCCCGAAGCGCACATCGAGCTGCGCGGACAAAATCCGTTTGCACAAGGGTCGCCAGTAATCGCGATCGAGAGGAGTGGGGTGAAGAAAGACGACCGGCAATCCCGAGCCCGAGTCGCTGAATCCCAAGCGAGCTCCGCCGGCAGAGTAGCTCCCGTTCATAGTCCAGGAGGATACGCTCCCGGCAGATTCACCGTCTCATCGGGAATGCCGATCCATGCCGCCACATACGCCACGCCCACCAGGCCGCTCGAGACCAGGAAAGCGACTACGGTAAGAATGCGGACGGCGGAGACGTCCCAGCCGTTCGATTGCGCCAGCGCCAAGCACACGCCGGCAATTTGCCGGCCCACGCGCGGCCGGACCAGGGGCCGGGTCTGTACCGGTTGCTGCGGGGGAACCTGCGCGCCGCAGCTCGAGCAGAAGCGCGCGCTCGGGGGCAATCCGGTCCCGCATTTTTGACAGAAAACCGCCATCCTGCTTCCCTCCTCAAATCCAGCCGGACGCACTACGAGGGACGAAATACGCCGCGCTCAAACCAGATACGCCGGATCCATGGCGCCGGTTCCGCCTGCGGCGTCCAGGGGAAAGTCCGGGCCCCGGCTCAGGCTCCCCCGGGCTCACGTTCCCTTATAGGGGCTGCGCAGGCACCTCCGCGCAGTTTCCGCGCGCGTGGTATTCGGGCCGGCTTCTATGGCCGCCTGGTAATCCTTCACCGCCTGCAGGCGATCGCCGACCAGGTCAAGGCACTCGCCCGCATCCACGAGCGATCGAATTTTAAGCTCGGTTCCCACGCTCGTTATCCACGCCGCCTTTTCATACGCCTGCGCGGCTTCGGCATAGTGGCGCTGCCCGCGCAGCGCATCGCCCAGGCCAAAGTAGGCCAGCTCCGGCTTGGCTGAGGCAAAATAGCCGGGATCGGAGTTGGCGGTGATCAGTTGCCGGTAAGCCTCCACCGCGGCCATTCCTTCACCCGCATCCTTGCGCAGATTGGCCTCTTCCAGGCAGAAGAGAAAATCCCTGGGGTACTGGTTCTTGAGGATCAGCACCACCTGGATCGCCTCCTGATACTTGGCCTCGCGGCGCAGGAACAGAGCAATCACCGTGCGCGCCTCCACGCGGGTGATGACGCCGCGATTGGCCGCATCGTCGAGCAATGCCATCCCTTGAGACTTGGACCCGGTGATGCCGGCAATGCCGATCATCAGCTTGAACGGCCACGGCAGCGAACCCACAACGTAGTCGTACACGCCCACGATCAGCTTCGCGTCCACGTAGTTTGGGTCGAGAGCGAGAGCGTGCTGCGCGTCGTCCTTGGCCTTGGTGGCCAGGCGAAAACCCGCGCCGAATCCCCGCTCCACCATGGCCACATACGTGCACCGCAGGCTGCGGGCCCAGGCACGGGCAAAGTAGGCATCCACGTCGTTGGCATTCTTGGCCGTTCGCCAGTCGGCCTCGCGCACGGCTTCATCGGCGAGGCTGAGGATGCGGTCCCGGGCCTTGGCATCTTCATCGGTGGCGTGGCGGCCGGTGAGAAAGCCGTCGGAGGCATAGAAGGTGGTATCGAGCAGATCTTGCCGGTACAGCTCCTGGAAGATCACGGCGTTCAGCAGATACGTCGTCGCCTGGGGGTCGCCCGGATGCTCCTCGTGAAAGTGCTCAAACAGAGCCACGGCGCCCGGATAGTCGAGGTTGTAAAAATGCTGGTAGGCTTCGAGAACCTGCGGGTCGTAATTCATGGGATTGGTGTCGACGCTTGCCGCCCCTGCCGGCCGCGCGAGAGCTAGAGCGGTAACCAGCATCCCCACCCATGCTCGCAGTGTTGTCAACCCTCTCAAGACCTGCAACTCCTGATTCAGGCAACAAGCCCGTTGCTCGAGCACCGCAGTCAATGGACGTCCGGCGCACCATTTCCGTTTACTTCCGTCCGCGGCCCGAAGCAACTTTAATCTTGTATTTTGAAGGTCTTATATAAAAGTTTCAGAAGCACTGCATCAAGCTGCACTCTTCAGCATACCGGATCGCCCTGGCTCCGGGCGGGGCTTCGCCTGCACGCGAGCCAGCCATCGAAACGGCCCGTTCCTTTGCGAATTGTCCCGCGCGCCGACATGCCCGCGAAGATGCGCTACGATCCAGGTATGCCCGTCCCCGAGCGCCCGCAGCCGAGTACGAGCCCCCTGCGCACCGCACCCGATCCCGTGGAAGAGGCACGCAGGCGGCTGATTGTCGCTCTTGACGTGCCCGGCCAGGCCGCCGCGCTCGCGCTTGCCGATCGCCTGGAGCGGGTCTGCTCCTGGTTCAAGGTGGGCCTGGAGCTGTTCACCGCCGCCGGACCCCAGGTGGTTCAACTTCTTCACGCGCGCGGCCACTCGGTCTTCCTCGATTTGAAATTCTGCGATATTCCTAACACCGTGGCCGGCGCCGTGCGCTCGGCGGCCGCGCTGGGCGCGCGCTTGCTCACCGTGCACGCTCTGGGAGGACCCGCGATGCTCGAAGCCGCGCAGGCCGCGCTGAGCGGCTTCTCCGATCCTCCGCAGTTGCTCGCCGTAACTCTGCTCACCAGCATGGATCAGGCACAGTCCCGCGCCGTTGGCTTGATGCGCGGGCCCGGCGCGCAGGTGGAATTGCTGGCGCGCATGGGCCTGGCCGCGGGCCTTCGCGGCTTCGTCTGCTCGCCGCGGGAAGTGGCTGCGCTGCGCGCGCTCACCGGGCCCGAAGGCGTATTGGTGGTTCCGGGCATCCGCCCGGCCGGCGGGCAAAGTGAGAACTCGGCCCGCGACCAGAAGCGCATCGCCGCGCCGGCAGACGCGCTTCGCAACGGCGCCAGTTACCTCGTCGTCGGCAGGCCCATCACGCAAGCGCCCGATCCCGCGGCAGCCGCTGAAGCGATTCTCGAAGAGATGGCCGCCGCGCTCTGTGCAAGTCACAGCTGACACCAAAAAGCCCGGCACATTGCCGGGCTTTCTCTTGCGCATAAGGTCGCGAAAAAGCTTAAAGCTTCTCGTAGAACTCGCAGGCAGAACAAGAGATATAAACGCCGCCGGGAACGCCGCGCTCGCGATCCTTCACCCGCTTCACAATCCGCGTCGGCTTGCTGCACTTGGGGCAGTCCGTCGACTTGGTTGTGTCCATCACCTTTTTGCGGTCACCGGTTTTTGCAATCTTCGCCATGACTTGTATGTTTCTCCTTCACGTCAATGTCTCGGCTCGCGCGCGCCCAAAATCGGGCGCACGGCTTCAACGGCGCGGTCCATCGCCTGCCTCGGAATCGCTCCACGGTTGTCGAGGGGATTACACGGAAGAAGCCGGACTCGCTCGTTCTCCAGTTTACACGAGTTCCTGAATCGATTTGACCGCGCGTCCCGGCACGATCGGGGTCCGCCGTTATCGGCGCGAAGTCCGCAGACCTCAATGTCCCGCACGGAAAACACATCCCGGAGGGATGCGAGGAAAATAGCCCAGGATAAAGGCTGACGTCCGCTGTGCGGACGGCAGACGAAATCCTGGGAAGGGCACGCAAAGACCAACGCCGCAGCCCCGTAGGGGCGGCGGAATCAACGCACGCCCTTCAAGCCCTTGCAACCTTCGCACGAAAAAACCCGCCTACTCCGCCCTCTGCGCAAACTGGTCCGGATTCGTCCCCGGATTCTGCTGCGCCGGTTGGCTCTCGTTCGGCGCCGGAGCCGATTGTCCTGCCGGAGCCGCTTGTCCGTTGGAGGCCGGTTGCGCTGTCCCGGAGGAATTCGCCGAGCCCGACGAACTCCCTGACTGCGCCGGCGCCGCAGGCTGCTGGTCGTCGGGATTCTGCCCCGGCTGCTGGGTGGGGAAACGAACCGGCTTCATCTCGCCGTAGCTGCGATTCTGATCCTGGGGCAAAGTCTCTCCCGGATTCTTCAGGCTCGGCGGCGCATCCGGCGCCTCCTTGTTCGGGTCTTTCTCCGCATCTCCCTCTTCCACGGTGCGCGTATTCGAAGCCAGCACCGGGGTTCCGTCGGTACGCATCAGGCCCGAGACCCGGTCCTGGGTAAAGACCTCTAAGGGCTGGCCCATTTTGGCAATCTCCACGCGGATCACGCGATTGCCGTTGATGCGGACAAAATCCACGTCCTCGGGAGGTTTGCCGTAAATCCACTCTTCAAACGGCATTTGACCGTCCATCTCGCGAATCTTGGACTGCGGCTGCCCTTTGGCAAAGAGCACCATATCGATGCTCATACCCACCCACACCTGATGCTTGAGGATGGCATCTCTCAGCTCCACCGGCAGCGTATCGGTGAATGCCTGGATCGGCGTCTTCACGTCGAAAGAGATGAGCGGCGCCAGCAGTGCCTTGAGCTGTTTGTCGGTCAATTCCGGGACATAACCCTTGAAAGCCAGCGTGAGCCGCGCGCCGGTTGGATCGGGCTCGTCCGCCACCACGGGATTGCTGTAATTCGGGTCGCCGGCGCCAACCTCGACATGGCGCAGAAAACGGTGCTTGAAGTCGGGTCCGCCGTTAAAGTCGAGGACGATTCTGGACTTCTCGATCTTAATATCGGTCACCACCACGCGGTCGCCGGGTTTGGCGCACATTCCCTCGCTCACCACCATGTTCAGGTAAGCTTCGCCGGCCGGATCGAGCTTGCCGTTGGCCTCGAGCGTCAGCCCTTTGTGTCCCTTGGGCAGCGGGCGCATGGCAAATCCCTGCTCCGATTCCATCAGCCGGATGAGACCAAGCCGGGTCCGGGGGTCGAGCTGCTCCTTGGGCAGATCGATGTGTGTGGGCTCAATCTGGGAGTAGCGGCGGTCGACCGGACCGGTGGCCGCAACCGGTCCTTTGCCGCTGGTGTCTACGGTGATGACCTGGGCGGGGAGGACGCGCGGCGCCAGCAGCGCCGCGGCCAGAATCAGCGCCATCATGACGGCGGCAAAGATGCAGCCGAGCTGGGGCGCATGCTCGTCCATGCGGCGATTGAAAGCCTCGCGCCGCACTATGATTTCGCCATCGAACCCGGAAGCGCACCCGGAAGCCAATCTGGAATGGACCGACCGAATCATGGGAACCTCCCATGTGCTCTTAAGCATTACGCAAAAACCAGGCTCAGGCAAGCGAAAAGGCGAGCAGCCGGCGAGGCTGAACACGACGCGCCCTAGAACTGGTTGCATCCATGGCTTTGTAAAAGGGCCCGGCTTCCCGGGGCCCCCAGCGACAGGTCTTCGTCGCTGGGGTGGCTTGAGCCGGGCCGCAAAGGCCGCATCAACGTTGGGGCTTTAGCCCCTGAGGGACACTACCCAACCGCCTGAGGCCATGGATGCAACCAACTCTACGAATTGGCCTTGCCGCTCTCTGAGGATTCTTCCGGGCGCGCATCGGGAGGGGACGCTTGAGCAATCTGCACCAGCGCGGGATTTGCCGCGTCCGCTGCGCCCATCGCCGCCTCATGCTGCGCGCGCGCGGCCGCGTCCAGGTCCACCGGGATTCCGCCGGGAGTAAGAACTGGCGCGTTGTAGCGGAAATCGAGCTCGCGCGTGATGCGGTAGATCGCCGGCAGCGCAGCCAGGAGGACAAACAAGGCAAACCAGGAGGCGTCCAGGCCGAATCCCCCGCCGGTGAGCCAGAGCGGCCCCATCGGGTATCCCTGCACGACGGGCGAATGCGAGCTGTCGGCGTTCACCGCCAGTCCAAAGAGCAAGGCGCGGCTGGCCTTCCATGCAAAATTGAAACCCCAGCTCAGCCACAAAGCGCGCGTGCGCAGATAGGCGACGGAGAGCACGAGTCCCAGGGCCAGCGCAACCAGGAAGCTGCTGCGGCTCGACCCGGGAATCATCTTCTGCACCAGGGCATAGAAAAGCGCAAAAACGATGGTCGCCCCCACTGGCCCCAAGGCGCGGGCGAAGCGCTGGAACCCATAGCCGCGAAAGGCAATCTCCTCGCCCAGAGCAAGCAGGGCAAAGAACGCGGCATCGGCCGCGAGCCAGCCCCAGGATCGCATCGACATGGAGAAGGAGATGGCGATGCCGCCGGCGGCCAGCATGGGCAGAACGCAAACCAGGGCGATGGCCCAGCCCGTGGCCACGCCCATCCCGGCTTCCCGCGCCAAGCCGGTGCGCCGCGGGAAGCCTTGCTCGCTGACCGGATCCGCCTCGCGATCGAGCCAGAAACCCATAGCCGCATAACCCGCCAGCAGGAGAAATGCCAGCATGGCCTGCTCCACCAGCGGCGACCAGTCTTCCGAAACCAGCCCCTGCGCACCCTGGTGCGCGAGCGCGCGAGCCAGGAAAAAATAGAGCACGGCAACGAGAAACTCGAGGTACGCGCGCACGCGGACTTTGCCTGCATCCGATGCGTTCATCGGCGCCTCGCAAGTCCGGCTGTGCGGCTCGAATTCCGATTTCGCGAATGCATATTCCCCTGCTCCGTCAGACGCGCTTCCCTGGAATTCGGCCCGCAATCAGTTTTCGGTCCCGGAATCAGTTTTCGGTATAGAACTGCGCGATGTTGCGGAACTTGCGCTGGCGCTCGGCCAGGAGCGTATCGACAGGCATCGCCTTCAGGGCATCGAGGTGCTCCCTGAGGGCATGCCCCAGCGCGTTTGCGCCCGTCTCGTGATCGGTTTGAATTCCCTGCGGCGGTTCGGCGACGATTTCATCCACGCAGCCCAGCGCGGCCACGTCCTGCGCGGTCACGCGCAGCGCGGCGGCGGCGCGGTCCTTGTGCGCAATGTCGCGCCACATGATGGCCGCGGCGCCCTCCGGCGGAATCACCGAATAGACCGCGTTCTCGAGAATCAGCACGCGGTCGCTCACGGCCAGGGCCAGGGCGCCGCCCGATCCGCCCTCGCCCGTGATCACGGCAATAGTGGGCACGCGCAGCCGCGCCATCTCGCGGATGTTGCGCGCAATGGCCTCGGCCTGGCCGCGCTCTTCGGCGCCGAGACCGGGATAGGCGGCCGTGACATCGATGAGCGCAATCACCGGCCGGGAAAACTTCTCCGCCAGCTTCATGGCGCGCAGCGCCTTGCGGTAACCCTCCGGGCTGGGCATGCCGAAGTTGCGCTTGATGCGCTCCTTCATCGTACCGCCCTTGCGGATGCCGATTACGAGCACCTCTTCGCCGTCCAGGCGCGCCATGCCGCAAATGACGGCTTCATCGTCGCCGAAGGCGCGGTCCCCGTGAATCTCGCTGAAATCCGTGAAGATTCGCTCGATCAAGTCCATGGGGTAGGGCCGTTGCGGATGACGCGCCTGTTCCACTCTGCTCCACGCCGACGCTGCCGCCTGCGCCTCAGGGGAGTTCCCTGCTTCTTGTTCGCTCATTTGTACCTGCGGTCGAGCGGCTCGTGGGCCGTCGGTCCTTGTGTGATTCTAAGGGGCCGGGGTGACGGCGACAAATGGGAGCGTGCGCCGCGATGACTCGTGCCCGCGCGAAAATCGGGGCATGGGCGCCGAAACGTCGCGGTTACTCCTGCTTCTGTGTGCCGGGAGCGTGCGCCGAACCCTGGGCAAGAATTGCGCCGCGGTTATCTTCTTTGACCGCTTCATCCTTCCGGTTCGCGGAAGCGCTTCGGCCCGAGAGCACGTCCACGCGGTAGCCCGCGGCCTCCGCTTCCGTGAGGGCTGTCTCGACTTCCCGGTAGAGCTCCGCGACGGCCACGCGGCTTGGGGTGGGGCTTTCCGCCACGCGCAGCAACGGCGGCATCAGCATCCACCAAAGAAGCTCTTCGTATTTTTCGCGAACCAGGTACTCACGTCCTTCGGCTTCGTGAACACCCGTGAGCCAGCGCACGTCAGGATCGAGCCAGAGATCGGGCGCAAGACCTTCGCCGGGCGCTTCAGCTTTTGCCGAAGAAGCCGTTTGCGCCGGCGGTTCGCGCTTTTGCGCTTCAGCGGCGGGCTGCTCCTTCTGCGCGAAGGCAAGCTCGGGAGAAACGTCTCCGGGTTCGGGTGAGACGTCTTTTGGCTTGGGAGAAATGTCTTTGGGCTCGGGTGAAGCGTCTTTTGCGCGCCCCACGCCGGCGCCGGTAAGGAGCGCAACCTTGATGCGAGCGGCGACGCGCCAAGCTTCTTCGCCGTCAAAACCCAGCGCGGCGAAGGCGTGGGCTAAGGGCGCGCGCAGACGCAGCCGGTCAAACAGGTCAAGCGCAGTGCGTTCGGGCGCACCGAGGCCGGCCGCGTTGGGGCCGGGCGCATTGGGGTCGGACGCACTGGGGCCAAGGGCTTCGCCGAGCAGCTCGAGCGCGCACCAGGCAAGAACCGGACTCCACATCGCGGTGGCCGTGAATTGCGGGCTGGCGCTGGGAAGCATGCGGCGGGCAGCGGCCGTCCACGGTGCGGGAAAGAACCCTTCCAGCACCGGCATGCGCATGGCTGCGCGCAGGCGAAGGCGATAAGTGAACGCGAGCGGCTGCGGCTGAGGGGCTTCCGCTTCCCGCGCAATGCGTCCATCCTTCGCGAGGCGCGCGGCATAGGCCGGCCGGGCTGCGTCCAGGAGAGCCTCGGCGCGCTCCCAGGCGCCATCGAAGACCGCGCTGCGCTCGCCCTCGGAG